>DATBZX010000164.1:0-6270 GCA_036512955.1 Terriglobales bacterium | reverse complement strand
GCGCAACGCCAGCCGAACACGAGCCCCAACCAGCAGCTGCGCCGCGCAGGGCTTCCGCGACGGCAGACGTCGACTCAGCCGCGGGTTTGCAAGACAGGGACAGTGGACGCGGTACGACAGCATCAGATTGCCCGACCGGGCGTTGGCGGCGCTCGTGCAGTCCGCGTGCAACAAGCCGGGGTCAAGACAGATCACTCACGACCACGTCAGATCGGGCCACGGAGCGTGGATGGCGGGTCCGTGTCGGATTCCCAAGCTGACAGTGCGGGTTCGATTCCCGTCACCCGCTCTAAATGCGAAAAGCGTTGCCATATAGACGAATTGGGCGCTATTTCCCACCTGATTGGACGCCCGTCGGCATCAGAAATCAGCACTCGTGCCATTACCGCGTGCCATTACCCAAGCGGGCGGGACTGTCAGCTCATCGATGTAAGTGGCCCGACACGCTAAGCTACGGCTTGGCTCGAAGGGGTCGACATGACCGAGGAACTGCTGGAGGTGAGTCCAACTTCGAGGCAGCTTTCACATCAGCCCTCGGCCAGCGTCAGACTCGAACTGTCGACATCACCTCGAGGGGAAGGGCCTGCTTCGTCGAGTGCCTCCTCGTCCGGACCTGCTGTACCCGTGCCACCTCGTCGAGGAACGCGTTGACGGCCCGGAGGTACCGGGCAGACTGGTCCCTGCGGACCCAGCGGCCGGCACCGGGCACCACCACGGTCCGGACCAGATGGTGTGCAACGCCTCCTGCCGGGGCGCCATCAGCGAGTCCAGCGGAACAAGGAGTAGGGTCGGCACTCGAAGCGCGCCGACCCTACTGCTCCCACGCGTCGGCGCCGGAGTAGTGCAATCCCGGACGTAGGCGCGGTCCACGAGCGGCTCTAGGCGACCCCGCGCTTCGATCTCGGCCCTGCTGTCCCGCAGCATCCGTGCCACCGTCTCGGTCGCGCGACAAGCAGGCAGACCGCCACTGACCGGATCGCCCCAGGAGGGCGGGCGGCCGCCGCGCGGTGTTCATCAAATGCGTGAGCAACGACCAGCTATCCGGCACGTTGGACGCCGCCGCGTTGCATCTCATTAAACGTGAGGCTTCCCTGGTGGCGCCCAGTACTTCTCCAATATCGAGCCGGACACAGCCTTCCCCCCGATGCCAACCAAAGTGCTCTACCATGACCACGTTGCCCGTCTACCAAACAGCTAGGTGGCTCCCCAATGCTCACAATCTCAGTACCCACGACAACAGGAGAAAAAGCGTTAGCCGAAGGGCACGCGCTCACTCTCGTGAAGAACCTTCGTGATGCCGACATCTCTGCGGAAGTGTTATCGAAAACCACTGCTCCCCCTTCTGGAACGCGCGGACATGCAGCAGCGGGAATCATTGGAATCCTCATGGTGATGCCTCCAACGATCAAAGCCTGGACTGACTTACTGCGTGTCATCACCCAATGGCGCATGGACACTGGTACGTCGCGCGTGACGCTCAAGACAGGAAAGGATGAGCTGATCCTCGATAAGGCGACAGTTGAACAGCAGCAAGCCCTGGTCACAGAATGGCTCCGAAAGCAGACAAAGTAAGTGCCACAAAGATTAGCACTCATTATTGCAGTCTCGACCTATGAAGATCCTAAGTTTCAGCCACTGCCAGCCGCAACCGCCGACGCGAAAGCTCTATCTGAGGTTCTATCAAATCCCGAAATTGGCTCCTTCGTCGTCACTCATGCCGTCGACATAACGGCGGAACGACTGCGGGTGGTCTTGGAGGATTTCTTCGAAGACGCGCAACATGAGGATACTCTTTTCGTCCATTTGAGCTGCCACGGCGTAAAGAAGATCGGTGAACTATATTTCGCCGGAAGTAACACCGAGTTCGATCGAATCAAGTCGACTGGGGTCTCGGCTCAATTCGTTAACCAGCTGATGGACGAAAGTAAGTCAACTCGCATCATTGCCTCGTTGGATTGCTGCTTCAGTGGCGCCTTCGTCAAAGGGTTCAGTTCCCGAGGAACTGACCAGTCAGTGTCCTTAGAGTCATTCGAAAATGGGCGCGGTACATACGTTATTAGCGCTTCCACCAGCATCCAATATGCCTACGAAGGCGACGAACTTGCTGCTGAGTCTCCGAGGCCAGCCGTATTTACGGGCGCAATGGTCGAGGGACTTCAAAGCGGCGACGCGGACACCAACCGAGATGGCTTCATTACACCTCAAGAACTATATGACTACGTCTATGCCGAGGTCAGAAAGATAACTGTCGAACAGACTCCAATGATTGCGAATCATAACGTTAGAGGAACTGTTGTCATAGCCCGGAGTCCTGTCACCGCAACCGCAGACGCACCGGACCCCGAATTTGAACGAGTCATACCTGTGCTGCCCACAGCTAAACCTCTGGCGACACCAAGCAAGATCTCACCGAGCCTAGGACGTCTTACACTCAGTTTCTCTGGCAACGGTAAGTGGGCGACCAGCTTTGCGTTGGGCGCTCTTCAAACAATGCAGCGTCTTGAGCTATATGATCAAGCCACCAGAGTTAACGCTGTCTCCTCAGGAGGTGTTCCGAGTTTTGCTGACGCCGTAGCCAAGCAATCTATCCCTAACCTGCGCACACTCAAAGAACAGAGTTGGCAAGAAGACCAACTATTGTCTGCAGCGGAAGAATTGGCCTCCAAGCGATTGCGCTTCCCGGCATTATTGCCAGCCACGTTGGCACTCATTAAAAACACTATCCCGCTCGTCCTAGCGCTTGCAGCCTTCGGAAGCATCGTTGGGTTCGCATCACGCTGGCTAGGCATATTAGAAGTGACTCCGAACGGTCTTCAACTGGCATCCTGGGTGGTAGGAGTGGCAGGCGCTGGCTTGATACTGTTTGCCGGCATTGACCTGCTGAGACGGGGTTGGCAATCAACACGTTACGCTACTGAGAGCATCGACGAGTTTCTTCTCATTCTTCGCCGACTTACCATGCGCCTAACGGTATTCTTTACTTTCTCTTTGATCGTCCTGCCTGGATCCACAGTATTGTTGGAACGTTTAACCCAGTCTGGCCGCATAGGTGCGCCAACAGCACGAGCGTTCATAGATTTGCGTCTCGTGCGAGAGACTGTGTGTGGGGATCGCGGAATGATTGCTCATAGCACTTGCTCGTATCAGTTCGGCAAATTGCCCCTCACTAACATTCCTCTGGCCGTAGCAACGTGTGTTGTTCTTTTCTATGCTTTGGTCTTGCTAGCGATCAACCTGCCTGATGGACGCTCCCGAGCAATCGTCGTAATCGCCAAGGTGGTTGGGCTCGCCATTTGCATTCTCACGGCTCTCCTGGCGAGCACCGTTGTCGTGTCTGCGTTGCTCTTTGTCGCGACCCAGCCATTGTCTTGGAAAGTAATAGTGGGATTCATCATCACATGCTGCCTAGTTCCCCTGATCAGGGAAGCCGGAGATTCGGACCTCTTCTCAGCTATGGCCTTCTATCGGCAGCGCCTTGCCCGGGGGTTGCAGACCTATACACTCAATGACAAGGCCGGGAACTGGAGCGGAACGAACCTCCGAAAAGTTGTTGGACCACCTTTCTACAGCTTAACCAGTCAACCAGAAGTTGCGATACTCGCCACGCGTATTCACGGATGGTACGGGCATCTGGCGAAAGACGAGTGGGTCGCGATACCGTAGTTGTCCTAGCTGCAGGTGTGACTGAGTCTGGTGACAGATTCTCCTGCTCGGCTGAGGCCTACCGTGCCGACACGCCGTATATGGATGCCCGTTATGTGCTTGGCCTCCTCACCTACTCGAGTACCTTACGAGGACCAGCATGGCGCCCTCTTCAGATTGTGCGATCGTTGGCCGATGCACAGGGAACTTGCTTCATTGTTCAGCCAGGGAAAGAAATTCCCACTGAAAGGGCAGTAACGGGTATCTTCTTCCCGTTTGCCAGACTAGCCCGACTTCTGAAGCCATTGGCTGCGGCTGTACACCCTATGGGCCCCCAGCATATGATGGAAGTGACTAGTGGCAGCCTCCATGATCCGCTGGGATTAATCGGAGGATTGTTGTCCAGTCCTGATGAGTTGCTGTGTTTCCACACCGAGAATCGGACGACTCTATTCCAGACAGTGCGTGAAAGCATCGAGAAAGCCGAGGAGAATACTGGTGCGCTGATCGATCTGGACCTTAAACAACTTGAGCAACTGGCATCGAACTCTCAAACGCATGTGGTGCTTTCCGGAACTTGCCGGTACGCCGACGGCAGGGAGTGTCTATTACTGCTAGCTGTCATGTCACCGCCAAAACGAATCTTTGCACGAGGATCTGCAAGACGAGCGAACAGTCGAACCCTCCGTTTCGGTGTTGCCAATGGTCGCACCGCAGCCGACGAAGTCTTGGCCGTCCGAGAACTTTATGTAGCAATGAGCGAGGGGATTTCGGGCAGGGCTACGGCAAAGTCGTAGTGACGGCGCGTCGCGTGATGTTACGCCGTTGATGGTGTATATGCAGCGCAGAACGGCGCGATTGGTGCTCATCAAGGGTCCTCCACATCCGTAACTAACCCCGGAGCCGTGGCCGTGCGCCGGGTATCTTCGCTGATCCTGTCTGCCCATGGCTACCCCGGACGTTTCGCGGCGATCGCGCCGCAGGGTTGTTGGAAGCGGCGCAAGCGCCAGGAACGCAACCGAGGCAACTCGCATCCGGGATCGGGGGTGCCGTCCGTTGCCCCAGGCCCGTCTCCTCTTGCAACTCGCGGGGACGTCATCGGCAGCCGCGCGCACCAGGGCCAAGAAGTCTCGATCAGCACGCGAAAGGATGCCTGCAACTGATCGTCTAGCCACGTCAAGATCCAAACCCACGCGCTCATTGTCCCCCAACCACCAACCTCGCCAAGAGGCTCACACTGGAGCACGTGAAGACTGGGCGACTCGTCCTTGCCCAGGCGACTCTCAATCGCCGGCTCCGTGCCATTAACGTGCCATTACGGCAGGCATCCAAGGGACACTCCAGGCCGCTCGGGACCACGAAACTCGCAAAGAACCGAGCACAAACCCCATGAGTTCAAACGGTTCCCAAGCTGACAGTGCGGGTTCGATTCCCGTCACCCGCTCTACACGCGAAAAGTGTTGCAGCATAAGTGAATTGGAAGGTTCCAGTTCCCTGTTGATCTGCGTTTCGGTCCATGCTCGGGCCACTTTGGGCCACAGATATCCACACCCTGGGACCTACTTTTGAGCCTCAGGAGGACGCTCAGCCTGTTTCTCATGTTCTCCGGCCGTCTGTTCTCCGGTTCTTCCCACCTCACCCCAGGGATGTCCCCACGGCCATAGGAGTCACGGTTGTGGACAGCATGGTGATCTCGCTGACACGGATCCAGGAGGAACTCGTGCGCCGCCGTGAGACCCTTACCGCCGAAGGCGCGCTCGTAATCTTCCAGTCGCAGCTCGAACCAGCACCGGCGGGGATCTGACCTTAGATTTGCGCCAACTGGTCTATCTCATGGCCGCCAAGAGTCATCTTTGTGCGCGTACACCGGACCAGCCGCCACGTTGCAGGTGCGCGGCTGGTCTGCGGTGCGCTCTTTGAGAACACCTACGCACCGAAGACTCGTTGCAGCCCTCATTGCCGAACGGCTCCCTGCCGGTGTTGCCGGGTCTGGGCGGGTGGGCACATTGGGCGGATACGACCGCAAGGAGCTTCTGATCAAAGCTCATCCCGGTGCCAGTGCGCGGGCGATGTTGGTTCTGAGCAGCGGCGGATCGCGGTCAACGTTGTCGTGCCGCAACTGCGCTAGAGCTCGCGGCCCTGCCTATCGGACAGAAGCTGAGCCAGTTCGGTGCCCGTAAATCGATCGTCAGCCGGGACGGTCCTGGTGATTCACAACGACGACCGTCTGCGGATCGGAACAGTCCTGCTGGCGGTTCCCTGATTCGGACGGACGGTCTCGAAGGTGCAGTCCTTGGCGGCGAAGTGACGCAGGTGGCGCCGAGGCGGGTCTCGCTCTGGGCCACGAGCCTGGGGTGAAGGTGGTTGTATCGCGACACGTTACGCGATACAGTGAGAGAGTGATCTTGAGCTTCCGACACAAGGGTCTGGAGAAGCTGTACCGCGAAGGTACGAAGAAGGGCGTCCAAGCCGACCACGTCCCCAAACTGCTCCGAATCCTTTCGGCCCTGGACGTGGCCCAAGGCCCCGACGACCTGGCGATCCCATCGTTCCGGACCCACCGACTCAAAGGCGACTTGGCCGGGCACTACTCGATCTGGGTGAACGGAAACTGGCGGATCACATTCC
>DATBZX010000163.1:0-24688 GCA_036512955.1 Terriglobales bacterium | reverse complement strand
CGCGCCCACGTGTCCAGCAGCCGCGGTGACGGCAGTGTTGCCGCCAGCGGGCGTGGATTCAAGCGCGCTGGTGAAGGAGTTCCGCGAGCGTTTCGCGATGGTTGTGGCCAACGGGCAGGGAGAGATGAAAGGCAAGATGATCCGCATCGCGCACCTGGGCTACTACGACTACCTCGATGCCATCGGAGTAATCGGGGCGCTGGAGCAGGTGCTGTTGCAGGTGGCTCCGTCGCATCGGTTCGAGTTGGGCGCAGGCGTAAGTGCGGTACAAGAAACATACGCCGAACAGTTCGCCGAGGCGGTGAAAGCGTAATCGCCAAATCATCGGCGCTGCAGTCATTCGTGTGTCGCCGCTACGCGGCTCCGATCCGTTTCATTCACCCACTCCGGGCTCACGGCCGGGGCTAACCCAAATGCCGCCCCGTTGGGCTGGCTTTGCGCAATCACCGTCTCATCGCAATTGACCGAGGATTTCGGCGATAACCGCCGCTCGTCAGTTCACTGCGACGCTTAGACCGGACTCATGGGAATCGCACCACAGGGAACTCATATGAAAATCGTAATTGCTGAAAAAGTCGCGCCCTCCGCACTGGCTGTATTCAACGAACAATCCGACTGGACCGTAGCCACTCCCGAAAAAGATGCCCTGGCGGCGGAGTTGGCCACAGCCGACGCGCTGCTGGTACGTTCGGCGGTGTTCGTTGACGCCGCCATGATGGACAAGGCCCCAAAACTACGTGTCATAGGTCGAGCGGGCGTGGGCGTAGACAACATCGACCTCGAGGCGGCCACCAAGCGCGGCATTGCGGTCATGAACACGCCGGGCGGTAACGCCATCGCGGTCGCGGAACACACGCTGGCATTGATGCTGGCGCTGGCACGTCATGTTTCCAAGGCCGACGCTTCGACGCACGCCGGGAAATGGGAGAAGAAGTCTCTGCAGGGCACCGAGCTGAAAGGCAAAACCCTGGGCATCGTGGGACTGGGAAAGATAGGCGTCGAGGTGGCCAAGCGCGCGGTCGCGTTTGGGATGAAAATCGTGGCGCACGATCCTTACGTCGCCTTCAGCTTCGCGCAACAATTGCAGATCACCCTGGTTCCGCTGGACGAGTTGTTCGCGAAGTCTGACTACATCACTCTGCATGTCGGACTCACGCCGCAGACGCAGGGCATGATCAACGCCGCCAACATCGCGAAGATGAAGAAGGGTGTTCGGTTGGTGAACTGTGCACGCGGTGAGTTGCTTGACGATGCCGCGGTTGTGGCAGCACTGCAATCGGGGCAACTGGGCGGAGCGGCCCTGGATGTGTTCCGCGCCGAGCCGTTGAAGGACTCGCCTTATCAGTCCGCTCCCAACGTAATCCTGACCCCACACATCGCAGGTTCGACCAACGAGGCACAGGACGCAGTGGGCGTGCAAATCGCGATGCAGGTCCGCGAGTACCTGTTGAAGGGCGTGATCCAGAACGCCGTGAACGTGCCCTCGGTGACGTTTGAAGAGTACGAGGAGATGCTGCCCTTCATCGGGCTGGCCGAGCGCCTGGGGGCGTTCCTGGCACAGTCCGGTGAGAGCAACGTGGAAGAGATCGGCATCGGCTACAGCGGAGATATTTGTGACTGGAAGACCGACCTGATCCGCAACGCAGCCGTGGCGGGTGTGCTCAACCAGATGGCGCACGAGAAAGCCAACCTGGTGAATGCAGCTTCCATCGCCGAGGAGCGGGGCATCCGAGTGAACGAGCGCAAGAAGTCGCCGTCACCTCGTGGGTCGGCGGGCAATGTGCTGACCGTCCGCCTGAAGACTGGGCAGAAGGAGCACACGGTCGTTGGAACGGTACTACACGGCACATCGCCTCGTCTGCTGCGGATCGATGAAATCGATGTCGAAGCGCCACTGCAGGGCAACATCATTTACATGCGCAATCGCGACGTACCCGGCGTGATCGGGCGTGTGGGAACGGTGCTCGGGCAACACACGGTGAATATCGCCAACTTCTCACTGGGACGTAGCGAGCAGGCGAAGGAACCGCGCGAGGCAGTGTCCGTGGTGCAGGTGGATAGCGAAGTCAGCGAGGCGGTCTTGCAAGACTTGCGCAAGATCGAGGCGGTCGAGGTGGCGAAGGCGATCAGATTTTAAGTTGTCAGTTGTCAGAAAAGGCGCGCCGGAGGGCATCCGGCGCGTCGGTGTTTCTCGCGACGGATGTATCGCATTCACCGCTAAGACTTCGGCGGTGCCTTTGCGTCCCTCGCCGCTTTCAAATACACCCAAATGTAACAGAGCGGAATTGGGGAAAAGGCCAGACACCAAACTGGAGCTCGGCCGGTCACAACCAGCAAAACTGCATAAGTAAGGCTCACTCCATATAGAATTGCGCCTCCCAGCAGCTTACGCGCGCGAAACTTCGGATCCCGTTCCATCCTCTCGGAATCCTTGGCCACTCGCCACATGACCCAACCCAGAAGCGCACAGCTTATGAAGACGCCAAGGACGACGGCTGTGATTGTGCCCCATGGAATGGGATTCGCAACGATCGATGCTAGAGTTTGAGCGCCCATCCTTCGACCTGCCAGGGCCTGAAGCCCTTTCGCACATGATACTCGGTATGGCACGAATGAAGTCGTGCCCTGACGCAACGCAGCACCCGGCCCGCCCATCAAAACCAAAACGCGCCAGAGTCCATCCGGCGCGCGATCCAATCCGACAACTGAGCTAACGTGTTGTGGCTGAGCCCGCTTTTGCAGCCACCGCGAGGCGGACTTCGGCGCGTTTTATCGCGTTAAGGGTCGCATCATAGTCGAGGTCGGCCTCAGCCCTGGCCAGCGCTGCCTCGGCGCGCGCCTTGGCTTCCTGTGCCCGCTTCACGTCGATGTCTTCGGCACGCTCAGCGGTCTGCGCCAGGATGGTGACTTTGTCGGGCAACACCTCGGCAAATCCCCAGGCGACCGACAGATGGTGAGTGTTCCCACCGGACTTGTAAGTAATTTCGCCGATCATCAATTCGGTAATCAGCGGAGCATGGCCCGGCAAAACGTCCATGTATCCCGCCTTGCCTGGGATCTGCACCTCGTCGGCAGTTTCCTTCGCCACCAGCTTGTCGGGCGTGACGATTTCGAGTTGGAAGGTATCAGCCATGGCGTCTATGCGGTGGCCTTCATCTTTTCGGCAGCTTCCAACACTTCGTCAATCGAACCCTTCATGTAGAAGGCCTGCTCAGGAATGTCGTCGTGCTTGCCGTCAACAACTTCCTGAAAACTGCGCACGGTGTCTTCAATCTTCACGTAGCGGCCCTTGAGACCGGTGAACTGTTCGGCCACAAAGAACGGCTGTGAGAGGAACTTCTGTACCTTGCGGGCACGCGACACGGTGAGTTTCTGGTCTTCGCTGAGTTCGTCGATACCGAGAATTGCGATGATGTCCTGCAGGTCCTTGTAGCTTTGCAGGACGCGCTTCACCGCCTGCGCGCAGTTGTAGTGCGCATCGCCGACCACGCGCGGATCGAGAATGCGCGAGGTGGACGCCAAGGGGTCGACTGCGGGATAAATGCCGAGCTCCGAAATCTGGCGTGAGAGCACGGTGGTGGCGTCGAGGTGAGCGAACGTGGTCGCGGGAGCGGGATCGGTCAAGTCGTCGGCCGGCACGTAAACCGCCTGCACCGAAGTGACGGAACCCTTCTTAGTGGACGTGATGCGCTCTTGCAACTCACCCATTTCGCTGGCCAGATTGGGTTGGTATCCCACAGCCGAAGGCATGCGGCCCAGCAGAGTGGAAACTTCCGAACCCGCCTGGGTGAAGCGGAATATGTTGTCGATGAACAGCAGCGTGTCGGAGCCTTCCTCGTCGCGGAAGTATTCCGCGACGGTGAGGGCCGAGAGCGCCACCCGCAGACGCGCTCCGGGAGGCTCGGTCATCTGGCCGTAGATCAGCGCGGCCTTGGATTTCTCCGGCTCCTTGATGTTGACCACGCCCGACTCCTGCATTTCGAGCCAGAGGTCGTTGCCCTCACGGGTGCGCTCGCCCACGCCGGCGAATACCGAGAATCCGCCGTGCTGCAGGGCCACGTTGTTGATGAGTTCCATGATGACGACGGTCTTGCCGACGCCCGCGCCGCCGAACAGGCCGATCTTGCCCCCCTTCAAGAATGGCTGGATGAGGTCGATGACCTTGACGCCGGTCTCGAACATCTCCGCGGTGGTGGACTGCTCGTCAAAAGCAGGGGCCTGCCGATGGATGGGCAGCCGCTTGGTGTGCTTCACCGGTCCCAGCTTGTCCACGGGCTCGCCAATGACGTTGAGCACGCGACCGAGCGTGCCCATGCCCACCGGCATGGTAATCGGGCCGCCGAGGTCGATGGCCTTCATGCCGCGCACCATGCCGTCGGTGGGCTCCATGGCGACGCAGCGCACGCGGCCTTCGCCGAGCTGCTGCTCGACTTCCAGGATTACGTTGATGGGAGCAGGGACGTTAAAGCCATCGCTCACCACCCGCAGCGCCGAGTAGATAGGCGGCAGGTTGTGCTCGGTGAATTGCACGTCCACGGCGGGACCTGCGATCTGAATGATGTGTCCGATATTTTCAGCCATTATGAGTCCAGTTGCCAGTTGCCAGTGGCCAGTGAAACCGACTTAATTCAAGTTTCTTTCTAAGCCCGCAATTCGGCGTCAAAATCTCTGCTAAAGAGCCGCCGCGCCGCTGACGATCTCGATAATTTCCTTGGTGATCGCCGCCTGGCGGACCCGGTTCAGGGTCAGCGTGAGCGAGTCGATCACATCGTTGGCGTTGTTGGTCGCGGAATCCATCGCGGTCATGCGGGCGGCGTGTTCCGCCGCTACCGACTCCAACATCGCCTGATAGATCTGGATCGCGACATAGCGCGGCAGCAGATCGTTCAACAATTCCTCGGGCGGCTGCTCGTAGATGTAATCCACTGGAGCGGTGCCAAACTTGATCGCCTCGCGTTCCAACTCAGTGGTTTCCGCAGCCTGCAGGCTTACGCCCGCCGTACGTGCCGCTTCCCCCATGCGTTCGCGCGCTTCTTTGGTCAATTCTTCCGCCTGGGTAACCTCGCGGCGGCCAATTTCCTGTACGGGAAGAATGCGCTCCACGATGACCCGTTGGGAGATCACCGACTTGAATTCGTTGAAGATCAGGTACACTCCATCGATCTGCTCGTTGCAGTAGCGCTTGATGATGCTGTTCGCCATCTCCTCGACTGCGTCGTAGTTCACGTTGCCGAGCAGGCTGAGGTGCTCGCCGACAATCTGTATGCGTCCGGCACGCTCGGTGGCATCAGGCTTCACAACCGGGAACCGGCGCCGCAGAAAATCGCGCCCCTTGCGGCCGACGGCCTCGACATCGATGTTCTTGCCCTCGAGATAGTCCACAAATCTAAGCGGGGCCTTCAGCACGTTGGAATTGAAAGCTCCCGCGAGTCCGCGATCGCCGGTTACCACGATGATCATCACCGTCTTTTCGGGGAGCCGGTTGCGGAGTAGGGGATGGATCGGTTGACCGGTGTCCGGATCGACCAGCTCGGCGCGGCTGATCGCCGACTGCAGAAGGTTGGTCAGCATCTGGGAGAACGGACGGGCCGCCAGAGTGCGTTCCTGGGCGCGGCGCAACTTGGCCGCCGAGACCATCTTCATGGCCTTGGTGATCTGGCGCGTGTTCTTCACGCTGCGGATACGACGCCGAAGATCGAGTACGTTTGCCATGAGTGGTTATGCGCTCACTGCCGCCGCCGCCTGACGCTCGCTGGCAAAACGGTCTTTGTATTCCTTGATGGTCTTGGTCAGGTCAGCTCGCAGTTCGTCGTCGAGAATCTTCTTCTCTTCGATGGCTCGCAGCACACCGGGGTTACTGGTATCCACGTAGGCGTTGAGCCCTTTTTCGAACTCACGCAACTGTTCGACGGGCATGTCGTCGAGCAGGCCCTGGGTTCCGGCGTAAATGATCAGAATCTGCTTGGAGAACGACAACGGCTGGTATTGTCCCTGCTTCAAGATTTCCGTCAGTCGCCCGCCGCGGGCAAGCTGCGCTTGCGTCGCCTTGTCGAGGTCGCTTCCGAACTGCGAGAAAGCCGCCAGTTCGCGGTACTGCGCGAGGTCGAGCCGGAGGGTTCCGGCAACCTGGCGCATGGCCTTAATCTGGGCGCTGCCGCCTACACGGCTGACCGATAGGCCGACGTTCACAGCCGGACGCACGCCGGAGTTGAACAGATCGGTTTCGAGATAAATCTGGCCATCGGTAATGGAAATTACGTTGGTCGGAATGTAAGCCGAAACGTCACCTGCCTGGGTTTCGATGATAGGCAGGGCGGTCAGCGAACCGCCGCCCAGATCGTTGCTCAGCTTGGAGGCGCGCTCCAGCAGGCGCGAATGGAGATAGAACACGTCTCCGGGATAGGCTTCGCGTCCCGGCGGACGGCGCAACAGCAGCGAGATCTCGCGGTAAGCAACTGCATGCTTGGAAAGATCGTCGTAGATGCAGAGCGCGTGACGGCCGCTATCACGGAAGTACTCTCCAATAGCGCACGCGGCGTAGGGCGCGATGTACTGCATTGGGGCGGGATCGGACGCGGAAGCGGACACCACAATGGTGTATTCCATCGCACCGTAGTCTTCCAGCGTCTTCACCACTTGCGCGACTGACGAGCGCTTCTGTCCGATGGCGCAATAAATGCAAATCAGGTCGCGTCCCTTGCTATTGATGATGGCGTCGAGCGCGACCGCGGTCTTGCCGGTCTGGCGGTCGCCAATGATCAATTCGCGCTGGCCGCGGCCGATGGGAATCATGGAGTCGATGGCCTTCAATCCGGTGGCCATGGGCTCTTTCACGGGCTGACGATCGATGACGCCGGGCGCCAGGCGCTCCACCGCATTGAACTTGTCGGTGCTGATGGGGCCCTTGTCGTCGATAGGCACGCCGAGTCCGTTGACCACGCGGCCGATCATTGCATCGCCTACAGGCACGCTCATGATCTTGCCGGTGCGTTTGACCTCGTCACCCTCTTGAATTTCGGTGTAGTCTCCCAAAAGTACGGTGCCGACCTGGTCTTCTTCCAGGTTCATGGCGAGTCCCGCGACATTGTGCGGGAAAGAGAGCAGCTCGCCGGCCATGACTTTGTCGAGTCCGTAAACGCGGGCGATACCGTCGCCCACGGACATGACCGTGCCGACTTCATCGACGGCAATCTTGGTTTCGTAGTTGTCGATCTGCTCGCGGATGAGCTTGGTGATCTCGTCTGCCTTGATCTGCGCCATATGATTCCAGTAGTCGGCGGCTAGTGGCTAGTTGTCAGTAATACTCGCCAATCGGTGCCGCCGACAGGTTAATTTGGCCGTCAGCCATTGATGAAAACGATAAAGCTAAGTCTGCTACTGCTAAGAGTTCGAGAGCTGTTCCTTCAACTTCTGCAATTGACCGCGCACGGACCCGTCGTAAATCGTGCTGCCTACGCGCACAATCACTCCCCCCAGAAGCCCGGAATCCTCGCCATAACGTGCCCGCACTTTCTTCCCGGTTGTGCGTCCGACCTGCGACTCCAAACCCTGTTTCTCGTCGGACGACAGCTGGCGCGAGCTGGTGATGTCGGCTTCCACAAATCCAAGCTGGCTGTTCAGTTCGGTCTCAAACTGCCGCGCAATCTGCGCCAGCATGGGGATGCGTCCGTGGTCGATGAGCACCGCAAAGAAATTCCGGATGGGCCGGATCGTGCCAGACTGTCCCGCAATCGCGTCGAGCACAGAGCGCTTCTGGTCCGCGCCAATCGCGGGCGATTCCCACACCATGCGCAGATCTTTGCTTTCGGCGACAGCGGCAACAATGTCTTTCACCTGCTGCACCGCGGTCGCGGGATCGATCTTCTCGGCGATCACCACTTCGACCAAGGCGCGGGCGTAACGGCTGGCAATTGCGGCCATAGCTACTCGCCGTCCTTTCCGAGATGGTTCACGAACTGGCGTACCAGCGCATGGTCAGTGTCGTCGTCTACTTTGATCTTGTGCGAGGCAATATCCACGGCGAGTGCCGCGGCAAAACTCTTCAACTCGTGGCGAGCACTGCGGGCGATAGCCGCAATCTCAGCCTCGGCGGAATCGACTACCTTGCGCTTGTCCTGTTCTGCCGCAATGCGCACGCGCTCTTCCTCGGCGCCCGCCTCGCGCTCCGCACTGGTGCGGATGTCGTTCACTTCGACGTCGAGCTTCGACAGGCGGGCCTCGATGTCGCCCAGCCGGCGTGAAGCTTCTGCACTGGCAGCCTTGGCTTCGTTCAGGGCCTTCTGGATGGAAGTTGTCCGGTCGCGAAACATCTGCGGCAGCTTGGACTTGAGAAGCATCCAGAAGAACAGCGCCAGAAAGACGAAATTCGCTGCTATTGAAACCCAGTACATGCCGGTCGGGCCGACGCCAATGAGTTTGCCTAGCTTGGTGACCATGGACGAATACTTAAACTTCGCGTTCTCGTCATGCTCTTCGCCCTCTTCGGACTTAACGGCCTTTTCAGATTCTTTGGCGAGATCACTGCCAATCGCGGAGTCTGGATTGCTGGGTTTAGCCGCTTCCTGCTGGGCTTTCTGATCAGCCGGTTGCGCCTGCGAGGGGGCAGCGGCCTTCGAACTTTCCTGGGCCGAGACAACAGCCAGCGAGAGGCAGGCAAACAACAGAACCAAGCCGAAACGCCGAAGGGCCGATCGCGTCATGATTGGCCGCCCACTGCGGGAGCCACGCCTGCCGGCTTGAGAATGGTGCGGATAATCTCTGACGCCAGGCGTTCGGACTCGCCCTGTAAGGACTGTCGCGCGGCAACCATGTCCTGCTCAATCGCAGCGCGGGCCTCACGAATCTGCCCCAGGGCACGCTCCCGGGCTTGGGCCACCGCGGCGGCGCGGGCTTTCTGCGCGGCTTGCCGACGGGCTTCCTGCACCTTAAAGATGGCCAACCGGGCATCGCGCAGGCGCTGCTCGTATTCGTGGGTCTTGGCTTCGGCGGCCGCAATATCGGCCCTTGCCTTGAGGACGGCCCCTTCGGTGCGCTCCCGCCGCTGTTCCAGAACCCTCTTCAGGGGCTTGCCGACCAAGGAGGTATAGATCGCGTAAAGCAGCAGAAGCAGAACGGCGGTCGGAATTGCGCCGAGCAGTAGTTCGCCTACCTGTTTGAGTAGAGGGTCCATTTCTGGTTCGTGATTTCCAGCGGCTGAAGACGTACAGGAGGCGCTAGGAAAACTGTGGAACTATCGAACTTAACAGACGCTCGACGGCAAAGTCAATGAAGGTTTCAGCTGCAATGAGCGGCTGTCCGAAATCGTCGAACTTGATTGCAAATCAACGAGACTCTTGGGCTTTCGCATGAGGTTCTAAGTCCCGATTTGGGCAGTGCGGCGAGTCACTTTGCGTCGATCACAAATTCCGCAGATCGGCCTTCGCTCCATGAATCACAGGTCTGCGCGTAAATCACTCGATCTCGGATGGTGGATGGCTCGACAGCCAGAATTCCGCGAATTTGCCGACACTGGGATCGTCGAGCGAGCGCTCTCTCAGGATCTGAAACAATTGCGCACCATAACCACCGAAGTCAGGCACAAGTCCGTGCATGACCTCGAGCCAGTACTGATCGGCTTGGTGCTCGTAATGCCGGGAGATTCCGTTTACCACAGGATCGACAGAAACAGCCATCAAGAACCGCAATCAATTCCTGCTCACTGCCAGCGACTTGTTCCGGTTAGGGAATGAGGCGAAGCTTAGCCCGGATGTGGCGTGTTTTCAGCGAGTTGTAGAACCGTGTAGGAGTGCTGCAACTCCAAGAAAATCAGCGAGTTATCGACGATTGTCCTTGACATTTCCACAGGGGGAGTTAGCATTAAGTATCACCTCCGATCCATTTCAGGATCGAGTGGGCTCGAAGCCAAGGAATCGTCACCGCTCTTTGGCATCGGGCCCATTTAATTTTTGCCCTGATCGCTCCCCGACCAGTCGTTCGAACCTGTTTGAGTAGAATAGGAAACGTTTTGCATACGTCCGCTCTCCCTACATGAGATCGAAAATCCTATTTGTACTGGGCTTGGCATTTTGTCTGACGCCCTGGGCCTCGCCACCGCTTGCATTGCTCGCCGGGTTGTTCTTCGGGGCCATCGCCAGCCATCCGTATCCGGGCGAATCGCGTCAGATATCGAAATACCTATTGCAGGCTGCGGTGGTAGGCCTCGGCTTCGGAATGAACCTCCACCAAGTGCTGCAGGCAGGACGTAGCGGCTTCCTGTACACGGCTGCGGGAATCGCTTTCGCGCTAATCCTGGGCACCGCGATTGGGCGATTGGTAAAAGTGGAACCCAGGGCCGCTTTCCTGATCTCGACGGGCACCGCGATCTGCGGAGGCAGCGCAATTGCCGCAGTCGGCCCGGTGGTGAAAGCGACCGAGGACGAAATGTCGGTCTCGCTGGGAACGATCTTCTTGTTGAACTCGGTTGCCCTGCTGACATTCCCGGCGATCGGGGCGGCGCTGAAGTTGTCCCAGGCACAGTTTGGATTGTGGGCCGCGCTGGCGATCCATGACACCAGTTCGGTGGTGGGTGCCTGCGCGAAATACGGATTGCCCGCGTTGGCGATCGGAACCACAGTGAAACTGGCGCGCGCGCTTTGGATCGTTCCGGTAACGGTGGCCACCGCCATGAAAGAGGGCAGCAAGACTCGCATTCAGTGGCCGTGGTTCATTCTGTTTTTCTGCCTGGCAGCGATGGCCAATACCTACCTATTGGCGGGCTTACCCGTCTATCACTTCCTAACTGACATGGGAAAATTGATGCTGATCTTCACGCTATTTCTGATCGGTGCAACCTTGTCGCCGGCCGCGCTCCGCAAAGTTGGACCACGGCCGCTGATCCAGGGCGTTTTGTTGTGGATTGTGGTGGCCGTTACCAGCTTGTTGGCGATACGCGCAGGGTGGATCAGCATCTGAATCCAATCGAGAACATCCTTTGAACTTGCGGAAACAATTCTCAGCAATTACTCTCTCGACTCTCCTGGCGCTCTTGGCCACCTTCTGCGGTGGGCAGACTTCAGTCCCGCAACAACCGGAACAGCCTCCTCCGCGTCGAGCAGTACATTCGCACCGTCCAGACGTCCGCGAAGCTGCGGTGGCGCCTGCGCTGTGCGCCAGTTGCGTGCAAAGCAACCTGACCTACCTCGCGGGGCCGGCGCTCCACGGACGCGGCAGCGGCACGGAAGATGAGCACCGCGCGGCGCAGTTCATCGCCGAAAAGCTGAAGCTCTACGGGCTGATGCCCGCGGCAGGCGATGGGCAGTTCATACAAACCGCGACTATCCACTCGCCGGTGACTGGGAATGCATCGGACAGTGATTCCGAAGAGACGAAGAGCTCTGAGCCCGAAGTCACGACCACATGGAACGTCCTGGGAAAAATTGAAGGCACAGGTGCGAAGGACGAAGTGATCCTCCTGAGTGCACATCTTGATCACCTGGGTGTCGTGAAGGGCAAGACGTATTATGGCGCTGACGACAATGCGTCCGGAACGGTAGGCGTCATGGAGCTAGCGCGCATTTTGGCGAAGGGGCCCAGGCCGAATCGGACGATTGTTGTGGCGCTCTGGGGCAGCGAAGAAGCGGGGCTCCTGGGATCAGAATGCTTTCTGCAACATCCAGCGTTCCCCCCAAAGGACATTGTCGCTAACCTGGAATTTGAGATGATCGGCCGACGTGACCAACAATTGAAATCGCACGAACTTTGGTTGAGCGGCTGGGACCGCACCAATCTCGGACCCGAACTGGTGGCACATGGGGCCGACCTCGTAGCCGATCCGCACAAAGCCGAGAAGTTCTTCACGCGTTCGGACAACTTTGCCTTGGCGAAACAGGGCATCATCGCGCAAACCGTATCAAGCTACGGGCTGCATGCGGACTATCACCAGCCGACCGACACCGTGGACAAGATCGATTTCCAGCACCTGGATCGCGCGATTGCGTCGATGCTGGGGCCGGTGACGTGGCTGGCGAACACCGACTTCAAGCCGGAATGGGTTGAGGGCAAGAAGCCCTGATTGAGAGGAACGCATGCAGATCTTAATCCGTTGTCGCACGCAGTTCCTGGGCGTGTTCGTGTTGCTCCTGGCTCTCCCAATCTTGGCGATGGCGCAGGAAGTCGCGCTCACATTCGACGATCTGCCGGCTCATGGCGCGCTGCCGCCCGGCATGACGCGGGTCGAGTTGGCAAAGAGCATCATCGCGACCCTCAAGTCCGCAAATGCTCCCCAGGTGTACGGCTTCTTCAACGCGGTCAGACTCGAAGAGGTCCCCCAGGACCGCGCGGTGCTTGAACAGTGGCGCGCCGCCGGCTTTCTGCTGGGCAACCATACGTACACGCACATGAGCCTCACCGACAACACGGTGGAAGCCTTCGAGAAAGACATTGCCGCCAATGAACCTATCCTGCGTTCTCTGATGGGCAACGAAGATTGGCACTGGTTCCGCTATCCCTTTCTGTGGGAGGGTGAGACGCTCGAGAAGCGCAATGCGGTGCGCGCCTACCTGAAGGAGCACGGCTACCGCGTTGCTCAAGTAAGCCTCGACTTTGGGGATTACGCCTGGAATGCGCCGTATGCCAGATGTCTGGAGAAAAACGACCAGAAGTCCATTGAGTGGCTGAAGTCCAGTTCATGGACACCGCCCAGCAATACATCGAGCTCGACCGGAAGATGTCGCAGATGTTGTTCGGGCGAGACATCAAGTACGTGATGCTGCTGCACATCGGCGGCTTCGAAACCGTGATGCTGCCGCGGCTCATCGATCTCCTCAGGCAAAAAGGCTTCCACTTCGTGACATTGGAGGAGGCAGAAAGCGACCCGGCTTACCAGAGCAACCCGAATGCCGCGCTAAAATACGGCGGCACATTATTGGAGCAGATGATCGAGGCCAAGCACCTGACCTACCCGCCGGTGCCGCCACAACCGATGAAGGAACTGGACGCCGCCTGCCGCTGAGGCTGGCTGCGCCAACCGGATACGCAAGCTGCGCAGCTAGTATTCCAACACGCTCGAGAGCTCTTCCCACTCTTTCATAAGCCTGGCGTGGTCATTCTGGCGCTGCGCCAGCAGGTTCGTCTGCCGTTGCGTCTCGTCCGCACTGACGAACGATTGCAACTCGCGTTCGCAGTGGGCGATTCCCTCTTCCAGTTCGGCAATCTCCGCCTCAAGCTGCTGGCAGCGCTCTTGCATCTGCTTCATCTTGATGGGATTCAGCCGCTTGCGCGATTCGGACTTCTGCTCGGCGTAGCCCGGAACGTCTGACAATGTGGGATCAGGGCGACCCGATGATTCACCGGACTGGTCGTCGGTGCTGCGCTGTTTGCGCCACTGGTAGTCCTCGTAATTGCCGGGAAAGACCTCAACTCTTCCCTCTCCAACCTCGAAAATGCGCGTAGCCAGTTTGTCGATGAAGTAGCGGTCGTGGGAGACGAACACCACTGTAGCGTTGTACTTCTCAAGCGATTCCAAGAGAACATCCTTGGCACGCATGTCGAGGTGGTTGGTCGGCTCGTCGAGCAGCAGAAAATTCGACGGGTGCAAGAGCATTCGTGCTAGTGCATAGCGGTTGCGTTCGCCGCCGGACAATACTCCGATGGGCTTGAAGACATCGTCTTCGGAAAACAGGAAGCAGCCCAACAATCCGCGCAATTCAGTCATCGTCTTCTGCGGTGCAACGTCGGAGAGATCGTCGAGCATGCGGCGCGCGGGATCGAGTTCCTTGTACTGGTCTTGTGCGAAGTAGTCGGGTTCGACATTGTGCCCAAGCGTCAGCGTACCCGCAGTGAGCGGTTCAGTGCCAGCCAGCAGTTTGATCAGGGTTGACTTCCCGGCGCCGTTGACGCCGACGAGCGCGATGCGGTCGCCGCGCTGGATGTTGAAGCTGACGTTGCTGAACACGTCCTTGGGACCGTAGCTCTTGGCGACGCCTTCACACTCCACCACGGTGCGTCCGCTGGGATTGGGCTGCGGAAAGCTGAAGTGGATGGTCTTCTCGTCCGGCGGAATCTCGATGCGCTCGATTTTTTCCAGTTCCTTGATGCGGCTCTGCACCTGCTTGGCCTTGGTCGCCTGCGCGCGAAAGCGGTTGATGAAGGCTTCAAGCTGCTCAATGCGATCGCGCTGATTCTTGTAAGCGGCGACGAGTTGATCGCGGCGCTCCTGCTTTTGCTGCAGATACTTCTCGTAGTTGCCGCTGTAGAAGTGGACGCCCTTGTTCCAGATCTCGATGATGCGATCGACCGTGACGTCGAGAAAATAGCGGTCGTGCGAAATCAGGATGTACGCGAACGGATATTGCAGCAGATACGACTCAAGCCAGTTGCGGGTCTCGAGGTCAAGATGGTTGGTGGGCTCGTCGAGTAGCAGCAGATTGGGCTTCGACAGCAGCAGCTTGGCAAGGGCGATACGCATTTGCCAGCCGCCGGAGAACTCTCCCGTATCGCGCGTCCAGTCTTCCTTGCGAAATCCGAGACCGTCGAGCACGGTGCCGACCTGCGAGTCAAGCGCGTATCCGTCATGCACGCGGAAGTGGCTGGAGATGGTGTGATAGCGCTCCGCCACCTGGTGATATTCACTCGATGCTGGATCGAGTTCGCCCATCTTGTGGGCCAGGTCTACCATCTCCGTTTCCATGGCCTGCAGTCCGCTGAAGACGGACATGCACTCGTCGAAAACGGTGCGGCCTTCGAGGCGCAGGCCATCCTGCGGCAGATAGCCGAACGTCGTGTTCTTCGCCGCAGTGATGGCCCCGTAGTCGAGCGATTCGAGACCGCCCAGCACTTTCAGCAGCGTGGATTTGCCGGTGCCGTTGCCGCCTACAAGGCCGACTTTGTCATTCGGCGTTATGAGCCAATTGAGGTTTTCGAACAGGAGTTTGGGACCGAACCGTTTTCCGGCTGAGGAAAGCTGGATCATGGCGAGGCGCTAGTTGCTCTTCTTCTGGCCCCGGATGATGCGGTCGTCGATGGGCTTGCGTCCGGCAAAACCTTCACTGGTGCTGTGCCAGTGACCGATTCCCTGCTCGCCCAGCTTCCAGCACAGCAGGATGATCTCTTCGCCAACCACGCAGGGGAAGTCGAGCAGGCCGATGTCGAGGTCCTTCACTTGCACTCCGGCAGCATCGATTTCGGCGACCGCATCCTTGGCGCGCTGGATCGCCTTCTCGCGCTCGTCCTTGCGGCCCTTGAGGGCGACGATGTCGACGTAGGTACCGCCGTTGAGGAAGATACGGCTCTTGAGAGATTCAAGCTCGGCATCGACTTCCTCGATCAGCGCCTTCGCCTGCATGGCGGAGCGCAACAACGATTCGAGAACGGGGAGAAGCGTTTCAGCTTCCGACAGTGTAAAAGTGCGTGGCATTTCGATGGCGACCTGACCCGTTTCTGCCTGGTTAGGGCCCTGGCGGCGGTTGAACATGCGGCGGCGGTACTCCCGCAAATCGGACCAATAGCGCGGAACGCGCCGCTGATATTTTTCCCGGGGACGCCTGCGTTGGCGAGTGCGAATAATCACTGGATCTCTAACATTCTATCAAGCGCCACACGCGCCCAGATTTTGACATCGTCTTTCACCCTGATCGGATTGACCACGTTGCCCTCCACCAGGTTCTCCAGCGCCCAGCACAAGTGCTGCGGCGAGATGCGAAACATAGTAGTACAAAGGCAGCCGGAATCGTCGAGCGTAATGACGTGCTTATCTGGGTTCTCTTTGGCCAGGCGGTTGATCAGGTGAATTTCGGTGCCGATAGCGAAGGCGCTGCCGGCGGGCGACTGCTGAACGCTCCGGATGATGTGGTCGGTTGAGCCGATGCCGTCGGCCTTCTGGCAGACTTCCCAGCGGCACTCGGGATGCACGATCACCTGCATGCCTGGATACGTCGCCCGAACCCGATCCACGTGCTCGGGGAGGAAGCGCTGATGGACCGAGCAGTGGCCCTTCCACAGAATCACCTTCGCCTTGCGCAGGCGGTCGGCGGTAAGTCCACCCTGAAGCTGGTAGGGGTCCCACACCACCATTTCGTCGAGCGGAATGTCACGGGCAAATCCGGTGTTGCGTCCCAAGTGCTGGTCGGGCAGGAAAAATATCTTCTCGTTACGGCGCAAGGCCCAGTCGAACGCGCCCTTAGCGTTGGACGAGGTGCACACCATGCCTCCGCGCTCGCCGCAGAACGCCTTGATGTCGGCAGTGGAGTTCATATAGGTCAGCGGTGTAATCCCGCGGCCTTCATCGTCAGTCAGTCCGAGGTTGACGAACTGCTCCCAGGCGTCTTCGACCTGCCCAATCTCGGCCATGTCGGCCATGGAGCAGCCGGCGTTGAGGTCGGGGAGCACGACCGACTGGCCTTTATTGGCCAGAATATCAGCGCTTTCCGCCATGAAGTGCACGCCGCAGAAAACGATGTATTGGCCGGCAGCCTGCGCCGCCAATTGCGAGAGCCGGTAGGAATCGCCGCGATAATCGGCAAAACGAATGACTTCATCGCGTTGATAGTGATGTCCCAGGACCACGCATTCGCGTCCCAAGGTACGTTTCGCCGCCCCGATGCGCTCGTCCATCGAGCGATCGGGCAACACGAGATAGTCTTCGAGCGAGCAAGATGTTGCTTCAGTAATCGGTGCTGTTGCCACGTTAATGTCTCTGCCTTCAGTTCCGGCCGCGAAGCTCCGTTTGGATCGGAAACCACGCCCCGGAACGGGGATGTTGAAAGCTGCCCTGCTGCTCCAGTAGATCCACTACCCGCCACGGCGGGCCCGACCTACGGGGATGTTGAAGCTGCAAGATGACGCTTCTTTACTGTCTTATAGATGCTCCGGCTGCGGCGCTTGTTACAAAAATGAGAACCGCGTCACACTGACGCGGCCAAATTCTGTAACCGGAGGCTGTAACCAAGCACCCAAACTCTATTTTCACCTGCAAGTTAAGTTTGTGCAAGTGGGGAGAAGCCCGCCCGAGTTCCCGAGCACAAGGTGCCGTGTAGATACATGTGTATCTACATTCGTGCTATGCTATCGAGGGAGGAAGTTATGCGCGCGCGCAAAATCGTAAGGTGGGGTAATAGCATGGCAGTTCGACTCCCCAAGATGGTTCTGCAAGCTGCCGGGCTGCAAGAAGGAGATATTCTCGAGTTCGGCACGAAGAATGGCGTTATCGTAGCGAAACCGGTCACGAAGAAGCCAGCTCTAAAGGAGTTGCTAGCAAGAGTTACCTCCGACAACGTGCACGAAGAAATTGATTGGGGAAAGCCGAGAGGCAGGGAATCTTGGTGAAACGCGGCTACGTTCCGGACTCAGGCGATCTGGTTTGGGTGTCATTCTATCCGCAGTCGGGGCATGAACAGGCCGGTCGCCGTCCGGCTCTGGTAATCAGTCCTCATTCTTACAATGAGAAGGTCGGTCTCGCCTTAGCGTGTGCCATCACTTCGAAGGTGAAAGGGTATCCCTTCGAGGTCGAAACGAATTCGTCTCGTGTTCAGGGAGTCGTATTGGCCGATCAGATAAGAAGCCTCGATTGGCGGTCCCGGCAATTCACGTTCATCGAACAAGCGGCCCCAGAAACGCTCGACGCAGTGGTGCAAACGTTATTGACACTGTTGCCTGTCATCGAAGACTAATGACGGACAGCCTACCCCCCGATGTGCACCATGGTCCGCGAGGCCGGAATAAATCCCGCTTCGCCAATGTGATGACGCGCCTCCTTCTGGTCTACTGCGTGCCGTATAAATTCGCCCATTTGCTCGTCGCTCCCGCCATTCGCCATCAGTCCCGCGAGATCGTGCTCCCGAACGGAGAATAGGCAGGTGCGAATCTTGCCGTCCGAGGTCACGCGAATGCGGCTGCAATGTCCGCAAAAAGGCTGCGACACCGGAGCGATGATGCCGATCTCCCCGACGCCATCCTCAAATCGGTAGCGGCGTGCGGTTTCGCTGCGCTCGTGTTCGATCTCCCGCAAAGGCATGAATTCCGCCATGCGGCGGACGATTTCGTCCAAGGTGACGACGATCTCCGGCGACCAGACGCGATCTTCCTCCAGCGGCATGAATTCGATAAATCTGACGACAACGCCTTCTTCCCGCGCGAACTGTCCAAACGCGGGGATCTGATCGTCATTAAAACCCCGCAGCAGGACGCAGTTCACTTTCACCGGATTCAGCCCGGCGCGCTGGGCGGCGCGAATTCCTGCCAGCACCCGCTCGTAGGCGTTGGGCACGCGGGTGATGCGAGCGAAGCGCGGCTCATCGACGGCATCCATCGAAACCGTTACGCGAGAGAGCCCGGCATCCGACAGCGGCTGGGCCAACTCCGCCAGCAAATGTCCATTGGTGGTGATCGCGATGTCGAGCGCCGTACCGGCGAGCGTCTTCATCCGGCCAAGCTCTTGCACCATCTCGACCAACCCACGGCGCAGCAGAGGTTCGCCTCCCGTAAGGCGCACCTTTGTAATTCCCAGTCCAACGAAGACCCGCACCATGCGCAGATAGTCGGCTATGGGCATCTCAGGAAAGGCCGGACCGTCGTTTCCCGAGCGGCAATAAACACACTTGTAGTTACAGCGATCGGTGATGGAGATTCGCAGATCGTGGATACTGCGGCCGTGTTTGTCGGTAAGTGCCATTCCGTCTTCTTATTCACTACAAATACGCTGAGGCACGGAGAAATCCAGGCAGCCTCAGTGTACGCAGTCCTTCAAAAATTCAAACTGTTTGGAGACGTGCAAAGGAAGGATGCCCGGCGCTCGCAGGTTCGCAGCGCGGCTGATCGTTTCCTTTCCAAGCACGGGAGGCGTGGACGTTTCCCTCCACACCCTCGGCTTCACTCGCGTGAAGCGCCGCCGCCGTAACCCTGGGATTCCCGTTAGGCCACGGAGGTCGGAAACAGTATCCGCAATTATAGATGCAACCGGTAGCCCGAAAGCGCACAAAAACGCGTCCCGGCTATTTGGCCGGGACGCCGTGACAGGCACGTGTTGCGCCAGAAGTCGTTAGAAGCGGAGCTTGGCTCCGATCTGGATCTGGCGCGTTGAGTATGCGAAGTTGCTGTTGGCGTTATTGACCGTACCAAACGGTGAGTTGTAGGTCAGCGTTGGGAGCTTCGTGACGGGATCGGTCCCAATGATGTAGCCCGTGTTGTTGATACCGGTCACATTGCGGTGGTTTGCGATGTTGAACGACTCAGCCAGGAACTGCAGATTGAAACGCTCAGCAATCTGGAAACTCTTGGAGATCCGCATATCGAGAACGTAGGTGTTGGGATAGCGGAAGGTATTGCGTCCGACCTCGAGCAGGCGGGTCGCGCCACCAGAACCATTGATGCTGGATCCGAGTCCGCCGGCAGGCGTACCGCTGGTAAGCAGGCTATAAGGCAATCCGGTCTGCGCCGCAAATATTGGCGCCAGTTCCCAGCCATTCGCCAGGTATCCCGCGAATCCTTTCACCTTCCACGGAGAATCGATGACCGCGTTGATGGTAAATCGCTGGCGGACATCGAAGCTGGAAGTCCCGTATTCGCACTGCAAGCAGCTCGGATTCAGCAGATCGTTGGTGTCGCTGAAGGTTGACTCGTTCTGCCCGTAGTCCAGAGCGTGCGCCCAGGTGTAATTGGCGCCGAACTGAACGTTGTGGCTCATGTTGTGATTCAACTGCACGGCAAATGCGTTGTAACTGGAATTGACGCCGCTGAACATGTTGGTCATCGCACCAAAATTAGTGTTAGGGCGAGTGGTGTACAGCAGGCTGGTCAAGGTTGACGCTTTGACCGGTCCAGCTCCCTTGGGGTCGATCACGTTGTAGGTGATCGTCGTAGGAGTGCCCAGGTTGGTGTCTACAAAGTCCGGTAGTTCGCGACCGAAGCTTCCCAGCCAACTCATCGAGAGGGTGGTGTTCCAGCCCAACTGACGTTCAAAAATCAAGTCGAACTGCTGGATCTGGGGGTTTTGAAAGTTGCCGTTGAAGAACACGATGTTCGGCTTGATTGTTCCCGTGGGAGGAGTTGCGGGATTGATAATTTGGGGGAAAACCGCTCCACCCTGGGTGGCCGTAAAGAAGTAGCTGAATTGGCTTCCGGGTGCGCCGGCGTTGATCAAGGCGTTGTAAATCGTCGAGTTGATGATGCGGCCGTAATACATGCCCCATCCGCCACGGATGGACGTAGTTCCGTCTCCGAAAATATCGTAGGCGAAACCCACGCGCGGGCCCAAGTTGTTCTTGTCCGCCGGACGATTGGCCGTCTGCGGAGCGTTCGAATTTACCAGGTAGGGCGATGGCAGCATCTCGTACTCGTAGCGCAACCCCAGATTCAACGTCAGCCGAGGATTGACCTTGAACGAGTCCTCAGCGAAGAACGCCAGATCGTTGGTATTGAACTGAGCACCGAGAGGACCAAACGCCTGCTGGTAGTTCGAGTAGCAGGGCACCTTCACAGGCTTGCCTGAGACTGTCCCCGAGCAAGTGTTCGGCGCATATAGGTCGGAGAAGTAGTTCAGCAGGCTGCTGTAGCTGTACGCGCCATACTGGAAGCGAAGGTTTTGCGTGTTATCGTGCACGTGGTTGTAGTCGCCACCGAACTTGAACGTGTGCTTGTCGTGCGTCCAAGTCACGCTGTCGGCCACCTGGTTACGAACCTCATCAGGATACTTCGGACGCTGCAAGAAGCTCGGCACGCCAAATGTGAAGCCGTTCGTTATGACGACCTGAGGCGGTAGTCCCAGGGGATTGGAGTAGCCCAAGGGGGCAACCAGCGTGCTCTGTTCGTATGGAGTTGGCGTCTGGCTATTTTCGAATTCGTTGTCTCGTCCCCACTGATAGCGGACCACGTTAGAAACATTGGTCGTCAACAATGAGCTCAATTTGCCCACGAACCAGGTGTCCTGGACATAATCGTTGCCGAAGCTGGCAATCCCGAATGTATTACTCGACTGCGTCTGAATGCCGGCGGGAGAGCCCCACCGCATGCGATTGGCCGATAGCGACAGGCTGTTCTTGTCGTTGATGTTCCAGTCGAGCTTGGGGAAGGTGATGTTCTGGTTGCCGGTGCGCGGAGTTGGCCCGAGCATGGTTAGCAACCCGTTCAAGCCGTTGTTGTAATCCGTTTGCGCCTGAGCCGCAGTGACTCCCAAGCGAGTCGCCAGCGTGGCAATGGTTGCAGCGGTGGGCGTAGCAAAAAAAGCCGATGGACTGGTCGCTACGGCAGTTCCGGGGAAATTGCGCCCAAAATTGTCGTACGCCACATAGAAAAATAGCTTGTTCTTGATGATCGGTCCGCCGACTCCAAAGCCCCAGATCTTTCGGATGTCTAACGGCAAGAAGGGGCTGGTCGTGTACACGCCAGGCGAAGTCTGAGTCGTGAGAGTGGTGAAGGGATTGACGGAACTCCAGGCGCTGTCGCGATCGAGAAAGTACGCGTCGCCGTGGAACTGGTTGGTTCCGCTTTTGGTGACGGTGTTGACGACACCGCCAGCCGCGCGTCCGTACTCTGCCGAGTAATCGGAAGTGTTGACCTGGAACTCCTGAACCGCAACCTTGGCTGTCGAATAACCTGCGCGCGTGCGTCCGCGTTCCTCGGAAAAGAACGCCTGGTTGTTATCGGCGCCGTCCACAGTATTGTTGTTGAGCAGTGAGCTAATGCCGCGGAAACTCACCAAGCCGAAACCGCTGAGGTTGTTGTTGACGCCCGGTGTCAGCAGCACGAAATTCGACCAGCGGCCGCCGTTGATGGGCAGGTTCTGGATCGCCACCTGGTTCAATGTGGGCGCGAAGTCCGGGGAGGTCGTGTTGACCTCGGGGGCCTCACCCGTGACTTCGACTTGCTGCGTAGTGCCCGCCACGCCCAGTTTCGGTGTCAGTTCCGTAACTCTACCGACTTCGACAGTAACGGGATTCGCCTTGTAATCGGCGAAGCCGGAAGCCGTAACCGTAACCGCATAATCCGCGGGCTGCAATCCCGTAACGCGGAAGTATCCGGACGAATTTGTGGTCGCTGTTTGTTCGGCATTGGTGCCGTTGTTGTGCACGACAACCTTGGCGTTGGCTACCACTGCTCCGTGGGCATCGTACACCGTGCCGCCCACCGCACCATCCGTGGTGGACTGGGCGAAGGCCGAAGCCGAAAACAGTACGAGCATCGCAAACAGGAAAGTTGCGAAAAAGTTTATGTGCTTAAAAGTTGCAGAACTCTTGGATAGATGGCGTAGGCCAGACCCCAAATGCATGGCAAATCGCTCCTGGTAAAATTAGGCAGTCTCGTCCACCAAAAGGCGCACGACTTCTCTTGAATTGGAACCAATAACCCCGACGGAGTACCTTCCAGCTTAACAGCCCAACGGTTGATGATTCATTACAGAAATATTTATGACGTATGAAAAAAATATCTATAGCGCTTATCAAATGGCAAGCCGCTGCCAACTTCCGTTTGGCAGCAAAGCGCTGCACAAAAAATAAGCCCCGCCAATCGCCGGCGAGGCCCTGTGGAAAACTCCTATCGCATTACCTATCGCTAGAAGGATCAGCTACATACCTTCATAATTCGGCCCACCACCACCTTCGGGTGGTACCCATGTAATGATCTCGTAGGGATCCATAATGTCGCAGGTCTTGCAATGAACGCAGTTGGAAGCGTTCAAATGAATCTGCAGCCCCCCGGGAGTATCAGTTGCCTCAACCATTTCGTACACGCTGGCGGGGCAAAAATTCTTGCAGGGATTGCCAAACTCCCGCACACAACGATCGTTGCAGATGTTGGTGTCGTGAATGACGAGGTGCGCCGGCTGGTCTTCCTCGTGTTTAGTGCCCGAGTAATAGACGTCGGTCAGCTTGTCGAAGGTGAGTTTGCCATCGCCTTTGGCGGCGTTAATGATATGCGCTTCCGCGCCTCCGTCCCCGGGTAACTGTGTCAGGTGCTTCATGCGGAGATGGCCGGCATGATTGCTGTAACGTTCGTGCAATCCGCGGCCTCCCGTGGCCTGTTGAATGCCTGCGTGCAACATTCCAGACAGAAAACCCTTGTCAAAGCCCTGGTGGAAGTTGCGGACCGGCCACAACTCATCCTTGATCCAGCTTTTCTCGACGCGCCCCTGGAACTTCTCCAGAACTTCGAGGGAGAAGTCATCCTTCGCCATGGCCTCGTATGCAGTCTCGGCGGCCAG
Source organism: Terriglobales bacterium (assembly GCA_036512955.1). Classification (GTDB taxonomy): domain Bacteria; phylum Acidobacteriota; class Terriglobia; order Terriglobales; family Acidobacteriaceae; genus DASRAA01. Next base: position 1,521 of record DATBZX010000163.1, on the reverse strand, counting down.
CATGCCACTCTTGATGGCGAGATGAATTCCTTTCAGTCGCTGCGAGTTCAGAAACCCCGCAGAGTCTCCCAGAATCATCCAGCCATCGCCGGCCACCGGCGGAATGCACCACCAGCCGCCGTAGGGCAGCGACTTGGCTCCGTAGCGGACAATCTTGCCGCCCTCAAGAAGTTTCGCAATGAACGGGTGCTTCTTGAACTCCTGCAACACGTGCTGCGGATCGATGCGGGGATCGGGATAATCCAGACCGGTAACGAAACCCAGCGACACCAGGTTTTCCTTCGATCCGTAAATCCATGCGCCCCCGTACTCGTTGAAGCTCAGCGGATAGCCCATGGTGTAGATCACTTCGCCCGCCGCAAATCTGCCCGGGGGCAGTTCCCACAGTTCCTTTACGCCGATACCGAAGGTTTGGGGATTGCGCTCGTGGTCCAACTGAAAGCGTCCGATCAACTGCTTGGTCAGGGAGCCGCGGCTGCCTTCAGCGAGGATGACAACCTTGGCCTTCAGATCGTAGCCGGGCTCGAAGTTCGATTTCTGCTCGCCGTTCTTATCGACGCCTTTGTCGTCCGTGCGCACCCCAAGCACGCGGCCCTTTTCGAACAGCAACTCGGAGCCTGCAAACCCGGTGAAGATGGTGATGCCCGCCGCTTCGACCTTGCTGGCCAGCCACTTCACGAAGCGATTGATCGAGATCACGTAGTTGCCGTGATCACGCAGTGGCGGCGGCACGATCGGAAGCTTGAACTTCCCAGTGCGGGTGAGGTAATAGACGGCTTCTTTCACCACTGCCGCCTCAAGTGGCGCCTCCGCCTCAAAATCCGGCAGCAGCTCGAGCATGGAGCGCGGATCGAGCAGCGCACCGGACAGACAGTGCGCACCCGCCTCCCGCGCTTTCTCCAGCACGTAGATGTTGTCTTTGATGAGCGGCGCGTCGGGGTGCTTGGCGTTATGTTCGTCGATCAACTGCGACAAGCGCAGCGCGCACGCCATGCCGGCGGGACCTCCGCCAACGATGACCACATCCGCTTCCATCGTCGGACGCTCGATGTTGGGCAGTGGCTTACGGAATACGATCATGCGCCCTTCGCCTTCTTCACTTCCTCGATGAGCGGCGGCACAATATCGAACAGGTTACCCACCACCGCGATGTCGGCGATCTCGAAGATCGGCGCTTCGGAATCCTTGTTGATAGCGATGATGGTCCGCGCCCCCTTCATCCCGACCACATGCTGAATGGCGCCGCTGATGCCCAGAGCGAGATACAGTTTGGGTGCGACAGTCTGTCCGGATGACCCCACCTGGCGGTCCATGGGCAACCAGCCGGAGTCGCAAATCGGGCGCGACGCGGCAATTTCACCACCCAGCACGGCAGCCAGTTGCTGTGCCAGTTCGATGTTCTTCTGCTCCTTGATGCCGCGGCCCACGGAGACGATGATCTCGGCCTGGGTGAGATCGACGGCCTGCTTGGCCTCTTTGAAGGGAGCCTCCGGCTTGTTGCGGATGACACCATCGGCAATC
>DATBZX010000162.1:0-9231 GCA_036512955.1 Terriglobales bacterium | reverse complement strand
AAAAATTTTTGCGCCAGTAACATTCACGAAATCAATCACTCGCAAAGCAATCGCCCTGATCCGAGTGCAATCAACGGCTTGTGCTGTGGATTTTTCATGCTAGTATGCGATGCAGCCACAGAGAAGACATTCTTCGCACTCTCTCAAGGAATGCTACTTGCACCGTGGCCTCTTCGGTTACGGATCTTTTCTTTCTCCTGAATCGTGCGGTGGATCGTGGCCTTGCTGGCACTTGTCCCCCCGAATATTAGTTGAAGCGATTCGAGGCATTGGATGCCTCTGGGTTAATTTTGCTATGTCTTATTTTGGAACTGCCTCGCCAAATCCTTGGGTACTCGTGCTCGATGCGCTGGAAAAGAAAGTCAACCGCCATTCCTACGAGACCTGGCTCAAACCCACACGCTTCAGTCATTCGGCCGGACCAACGCTTTTCGTGAAGGTCCCGAATCCCGACTTCTGCCACATCGGCGAGAAGTACGGTGACCTGATCAGCGAAGCCATCGAGAACCTCGGCCTGGAATATCAGGATGTTGAGTTCGTAACCGATCCAGAGAAGCGCGTCGAGAAGAATGACCGTCGTATCGGCGACGCACCCAACACCGAGACAGTCGCAGAATCGACAGATGCCGCTGATGCGAGTGGTGCGGTTCCGGTCCGACAGCAGAGGTTTGACTGGGACGGCGCGGCACAGCTGAATCCTAAGTACACGTTCGATGGATTCGTCATCGGCTCGGGCAACCAGTTCGCGCATGCGGCTGCTCGCGCGGTGGCGGAACGTCCTTCCAAGGCCTACAACCCGCTCTTTCTGTACGGCGGAGTCGGCATGGGCAAGACCCACCTGATGCAGGCCATTGGACACGAGATCAAGAAGCGGAACCCGCAGATGGCCATCTGCTATGTGTCCAGCGAGAAGTTCACCAACGAGATGATCAACGCGTTGCGGAACAACAAGATGACTAGTTTCCGCGACAAGTACCGCAACATGGACGCGCTGCTGATTGACGACATCCAGTTCCTGGTCAGCAAGGAGCGCACCCAGGAGGAGTTCTTTCACACCTTCAATGCGCTGCACGAATCGATGCGCCAGATCGTGATCGCCAGTGATCGTCCGCCCAAGGAGTTGGCGGAGATCGAAGATCGCCTCCGCAGCCGCTTCGAGTGGGGACTGATCGCCGACATCCAACCGCCCGATCTCGAGACCAAGGTGGCCATCCTGCAGAAGAAGGCGGAGTCGGAGCACGTGCTGTTGCCCACCGACGTCGCGCTCTACATTGCGTCGAACATCCGCAGCAATGTGCGCGAGTTGGAAGGGGCGCTCATCCGCCTTAACGCCTATGTTTCGCTAACCGGCGGCGATTTGAGCATGCAGACGGCGCAAGAGGTGTTGAAAAACCTCATCGAGTCGCAGATGCGCAAGATCACCATCGAGTCGATCCAGAAAGCGGTGTCGGACCAGTTTGGCCTGCGGCCGGGTGAAATTAAGACGAAGAACAACTCGCACTCGATCGTTTATCCGCGCCAGATTGCCATGTACCTGGCCAAGCAACTGACCGAGGCATCACTGCCGGAAATCGGGAGGCAGTTCGGCGGCAAGCACCACACCACGGTGCTACATTCCGTGGACAAGATCGCTGAGGCCCGCAAGACCGACAAAGATTTGAACAGGCTGCTGAACAAACTCACCGAGGTTTTGGGTGGATAAATCGCGCACTTGGCGCGGTTTTTCACTGTTAAGCCAAGTTTTCCTTGGCTTGGGCTGTGGATGGATTGTGGATGGCGTGGAAGAAGTGGATGAATTTCTTCCGGGGTTCCGATTTAGCAGAGGTTGTAACCGCGGGCGCAGCAGTTTTCGAATGAGGGAATGTGAACGACCGGCCTGATTGACGCGGTTTTGGCCTTGTTTTCCACTTTTCCAGTGTCACTACTGTTACTACTGTTTTATAGGTTTTTAATTTGATATAAGGAAATGCAGTAGTCGCGGGTTCTCGCAACATCCTGCCACATGCCACGGTACAAAGGCTGGGCTTAGGGCGCGACTCCAAGGGTGGATCATATGGCCGCGGAAGCAACCGGAGCAATCCAGGGAACTGCGATGGAAATCAGCGTCAGCAAGTTCGAGTTGCTCAAGGAACTGACTGCCACACAGGGAGTCGTGGAACGCAAGACGACGATTCCCATCCTGTCCAATTTTCTATTCGAAGCCGCTGCTGACCGGTTGACCATTACGGCCACCGATCTTGACCTGAGTCTGCGTACATCGTGCGCGGCCAAGGTGAAGCGCGAAGGCGCCTGCACAATACCAGCCCGCAAACTGTACGACTACGTGAAATTGCTGCCCGATGGCGACATCTCGATCAAGCTGCTGGAGAATCACTGGGTCAACATCCGCTCAGGTCGCTCGAATACGAAAATGGTGGGAATGGCGCGGGCCAACTTCCCCGGGCTGCCGGTGTTCCCGACGTCTGGAAGCGTCAAGATTCCCGCGCAAACACTGCGCAGCATGATCGGGCGCACCATATTCGCCATATCAAGCGAAGAGTCGCGTTACACGCTGAATGGCGGCCTCATGGTGCTGAAGCCTGAGTCGATCACCATGGTGGCGACGGACGGACATCGCCTGGCGCACATCGAGAAAACTGGCGAGCAGTTCGACGTCGCGGGTGAAAACAAGACCCTGATCCCCAAGAAAGCAATGAGCGAGTTGTTCTCATTGCTGCAGAACAGCGATGTCGAGCAAATTGAGTTTGCCAAGGACGATTCGACCCTATTCTTCCGCATCGGCGAAAGATTGCTGACCTCGCGTCAGTTGACCGGCCAATTCCCCAACTACGAAGCCGTACTGCCGCGCGAGACCACCAAGTCAGTCGTCGTTCACGGGGCCGATCTCAACACCGCGATTCAACGCGTGGCCCAGTTCGCCGATGAGCGCTCGCGGGCGATCCGCATGAAGCTCGACAAGAACGAACTTAAGATTTCATCGTCGTCCACTGAATCCGGCGAGTCGGAAGACTCGATCGAGATTGTCTATGCTGCCGACGCGATGACAATCGGATTCAATTCTGAGTACCTGATCGACTTTCTGAAAGCCTCGACCGGCGGCGAAGTTCGCCTGGAGTTCAAAGACGCCCAGTCAGCCGGCCAGATGCGTCCCGAAGACGGCAGCGATGACGGATTCAAGTACCGCTACGTCGTGATGCCGATGAGGATCTGAGCGCCCCCGGTTTGATCAAAGAGAAATGCCGCAATTTCTCCTGATGGGAGTCGAGCCTCCCCTTCTGCGGCCAAACGGGGGAAGCTTCCGAGTTGCCCGTTATCCGGCCGGAATCGTCAGTTATTCGCGGGCCGACCGGCAACGCAACGAACACTCGCCACGCTATCAGGCCCCTGCGCCGTTCGCCGCGGCTGCACGGGATAATTCTCGCCGCCGTCGCTACCCCATGCAGTTTGCAAAGAAACTCATAACGAGTCGCCTCGTAGTTGTTTTGGAAATGACCTCGGCGACTAAAATCGAGTACCAGCGACGCCTGGAAACCAACTCGGCCACTGGTGATTGGCTATCACGTAGCGCCGTGAGGTCCCGGCCCATGCTGCAAGGCCGTGTCGCAAGGCGGTGCAGCGCCGCGTCCTCGGTAACGAGATGGAAACGAACGCAGGAATCAAAGGCAGTCAGTTCGCCTCGGAGCGACCCAGGAGACGCCCCTCATGGATGCCGGCGCTGGTACTGGCGGGCAGTTTGGCGACGCTTGCGGTAATGCCGCTAACCGTGCTGGGAAACGTCTCTGGCCATGACGTGGAGTTCCATCTGCCGACTTGGATTGACGCGGCGCAGCACTGGCGCGAGGGGGTGGCCTATCCTAGCTGGTCCGGCGGCGGGCACTTCGGATTCGGCGATCCGCGCTTCATCATCTACCCGCCGCTCTCGTGGCTGCTGGGAGGACTGCTGGCCTTGGTGCTGCCGGGGGTGATGCTGCCCGGTGCCTACGTGTGGATCTGCGTCGCGCTATCCGTGTTTGTGGTCTATGGCCTGGCACGGGAATGGCTGGGACGCGGGGCGGCGCTCTGGGCCGCGGGGCTCTACGCAACGAATCCTTACATGCTGCTGGTATTCACGCACCGCTGCGCTTATTCGGAGTCGCTGGCACAGGCGGGATTCCCGGTGGCGCTGTTATTTCTACTGCGGCTGGCCCACCCTGATTCGCGCAACCTGCGCGACATTGCGGGGCTGGCCGCGGCATTCGCTTGGATTTGGCTTTCGAATGTGCCGGCGGCGGTGATTGCGAGCTATGCGCTCGGTGTTGCGCTGTTGGTGATGGCCATTCGCGAGCGCTCGCTGCGTGCGCTGGTGCGCGGAGGAGTGGCGCTGGGGCTGGGACTGGGCCTATCGGCGTTCTATATCTTGCCTGTCGTGGTGGAGCAGCACTGGATACAAAGCGAGGAAGCGTTTGCAGCGGGACTAAGTGTCAACGTAAATTTTCTGTTCCATCACAGCGATTACGCCAAGCAGACGGCCTTCAACATGCTGGTTTCGGTGCTGGCGTGCGCGGAGATGGCGCTGCTCGCAGCCGCGTCCGTAGCGGCCCTGCGGCGGGCGCGCGAAGGGGCGGGAGCACGAGACGAAGCATTGCGTTGCGGCTTGCCGGTGCTGCTGGTGCTCGCAGTGTTGTTCTGGCTGCTTATGTTCCGATGGGCCCTGCCGGTGTGGCTGCTGCTGCCACGATTCTGGATGGCGCAATTTCCGTGGAGATCGCTCTATGTGCTGAACTTGGCTCTGGCCTTGGCGTTCGCGATTGCCGCCTATCCCGCCCGGCGGAGAAACGTATGGCTGGGAGCGGCGGTGGCCGTCTGGTTGGTGCTTGGAGGAGTGATTCTCCGAACTGCGCCGTGGGAGCCGGGCGACATCCACGAATTGATCGCGGCAACCCATTCGCCGGCAGGGTACGTCGGTGTAGTGGACGAGTATCTGCCGCTAGGGGTGGACCCGGACAAGTTGGAGACTAACGCGCCGCAAATTGTAGCCTTGAACGAGTTTGGCGAGAAGATGGGACCCGGACTAAAGACTACGGTCCTCTTGTGGAATGCCGAGGAGAAGCGGTTCGCCGTGGAAACAGATCAACCGGCGCGGCTGCGGCTCCATCTGTTGAATTTCCGCGCATGGCACGGCACGGTGAATGGCGTGGCGGTTGCGCCGCAGACTGATCCTGACACAAGAGAGATTGTCATTCCGGTTTCCGCCGGACACAGCGACGTGCGCGTCTGGTTCGGGCACACGCCAGATCGCGCGGTGGGCGCAGCGGTGTCTCTCTGTGCTCTGGGAGTTCTGTTGCTGCTCGCACAAAAGAGTCCAACCCTAGGTAAGAGGCGAATCCGCGGCTCGCCAAAGCGCGTGCAGCACTAACGGCAACGGTGTCGGGCAATCCGACCTTCGTCTCGGATACCTGTTGTAATCGGCCCACTAGAGACTACCTAACCTGTCCTGAACAAACGGTAAGTGGGCGACCCGCGCTCGTTTCGCAGCCAATCAACGAGCTTGTAGCGGCCTGGTTCCGAGGTTCTGAGTGAAGTCGGCTACTCGGCAGGCATGGTGAAGTGCGGTTGGCGCAAGTAGATGTCGTGACGTCGGCCCAACAAACAAACCGATCCTGTAAGAAAACCCGATCATTCGTGTACTCGCTGGGCGGTATCCTTACGTACTGGATTCTTGGATGGTGCAGCTTCTGCGGACGCTTGTTCCCGGCTTTGAAGAGCCGCTCATGGAACGATTGCGCAAGCAAGCCTTCAGTGCGGCGGTGCTGTCCCGTGGAGATCCTCCGCGGAAGGATGTGCGATTGTGGTATGACATAAACTCCTTCGGATCGGGATTTTGGTCGGCCTTTAGCAATTTTACAGGCTCGCGCTGGCGATTGATAACGACTTCGTTTACCTCGCAAGAACTGAGAATCCCCACGAAAGTGGAACTAAGTGAACCGCGATTCTGCCGACTTACCTACTCAGGCATGTATGAGGCTGCTTCCAGCTTCTCTTTGGCTCGCAGTGAACCTTCGCACTATAGTTTCTCTGGCTGGGCCCGCGAAATGAAAATCACCGTAGTTATCGCAGCTTACAACGAAGCGGAAAACATTGGCCCCCTCACCGAGCGGCTGGTCCGGACGTTAGACACGCTCACGGGCAGTTCATGGAACCTGATCTACGTTATTGAAGGTACGGACGGAACAGTCGGTATCGCACGAGCCTTCGCGGTCACACGGCCTGAGATCGAGATTCTATACAAGGAACAGCCGAGTGGCTTAGGACGTGCGTTTCGCCGCGGCTTCGACGCAATTCCTCCCGATGCTGACTTCGTCGTGACGATGGATGCCGATCAGAACCACCAGCCGGAAGAAATTCCGCGCTTGCTTGCTGTGGCCCAGGAAACCGTAGCGGACATCGTGGTCGGTTCCCGACGCGTCAGCGGCAGCGAAGTCGCGGGGATGCCGCTTTGGAAGTCAGCCGTTAGCCGCTTGGTTAATCACGTGATGCGCATGATGATGGGCGTGCGGGTCAACGACATGACCTCGGGGTTCCGTGTCTATCGCGCCAGCGCACTGCGTCAAATTCGGTTCGATAGGTCGGATTTCGCTTTTCTGCCGGAAATTCTAATACACAGCGCGGCTCAGCGGTACAAGATCGTCGAGACGCCAATCCGATTTGTATTTCGAGAGAGCGGAGAGTCGAAAATGCGGATTCCCGCGACCGGACTGAGTTACGTAAAACTCTTCGCGAAACACTTCCTCGCTTCTATTTTTTCGGTTCTGAATGAGTAGTAGGCAACTCGGAAATTGCACCACCGATGAGCTGGGAGCCTGGAGTTTCGAACAGTCTCGCAACCCTGCCGCCTTCTCTTGGTTACCGAAGTTTCCCACCTGTGCTGATTTCTCTGGGAATCTTCATTTCTGTCGCGCTACAACGAATTCGTGGGCAAGAAGGTTCGTGTCTCTGCCCCATTCGCGCCTTGGCGCGCACAAACCAGATCTTTGACAATTCCCAAAACGGAACGGCATTAACGTCATGATGGCTGAATAGTGACTGAATTAGGCCAGCTAACTCCTACGGGCACTAATGGATACGTATAAACAGCTTTGGATTCAGTGACTTGCGAACAAATTTCTCCCAAACCCTTGATTCTAAGAGAACGCAAGATAATTCGTTGCATGTCATGCAGCGTCTGGCGCCCGAAAATCGTTGCGATTTTCAACACGGACACATGCCGAAGGGTTCAACGGTTGCGGATGACCTATTCGTACGCCAGTGCGTCAATCGGGTCCTTCTGGGCGGCCTTCATCGCGGGATAGGCGGCTCCCAGCATCGATCCAATAACCGCGATAATGGCGGCACGCACCAGCCACTCCGGCGTAATCAGGATGGGTAGCGTCTGAAATTTCGCGTGCAACCCGGCACGCGCCGCATAGCTCACGATGATCCCCAGCACAATCCCGCCAATCGAGATCAACAGCGTCTCGCGGAGGATGACGTTCACGATGTACAACTTGCCGGCGCCCAGCGATTTCAGGATGCCGATCTCGCGGGTGCGTTCCATCACGGCGGCGTACATCGCCTGGAAGATCACGATGAAGCCGATGATCATCGAGATCCCGATGACCACGTTGATGAAAGTGGAGAGCCCGGGCATGCTGCTCGAACTCATCAGACTGAGGTATTCCTTCAGCGAGTGGACGCCGTACTGCTCCATGCCGGGAATGCTCTTGATCTCGTGCACCACGGCGTCCGCATTGTTGGGGTCGTCGAGCTTGACGTAAAAAATCGAGGCCTTGCCCTGCGCGCCGATGATGTCCTGCAAGGTCGCGATGGGAAGAAATTTGCGCGCGCCCTTGCCGTGCTCCACGATGCCGGAAATGCGAAAGGGATGATTCAGGAACTCGATGGTGTTGCCAACCTTTAGCTTCTTCGCGGAAGCCACGTAGTCGTCGATCAGCATGTCGTTGGCATCCTGGAAAGGCCCGCCGGACAGATAGTGGAACGGCCCACCCATAGCCTCGAACGTGTGGAGATCGATGCCGTCGATGACTTCCAGATTGCCGGCGGTGGAAAGCTGGGTAACGACGGGGGCGACCGCGACGACGTGCTCGAGTTTGCGCAGCTTGTCGGCAACCTTGATGGACACCGGAGCACCGCTGACGCCCATGATGAGCGAGGATCCCGGCGGTTGCACCATGATGTCGGCCCCGATGCCGACCTGCCGATTCTTGGTGTCGGTGAGCATGCCGATGGAAAGGCCGACAATCAATAAAATCAGGGTCACTTCAACGGCAACCGCGACAACGCTGATCAAGGTGCGGAAGGGACGATGCACCAGGTTGGAAAAGATCATCTTGTTCATGATTTCGCTTTTAATTGTATAGGATACGGCGCGGAACGACCGGCCTGTATGACGCGCCAATCGCGACGGAACTAGAATGGAAGCCATGGCATCTGAAATCAGTTCCTGGAATTCTGAGCTGTACCAGTCGAGCCATGCCTTCGTCTGGCAATTCGGCCGCGACCTGTTGACCATGGTGCTGCCGAAGCCGGGCGAGCGCATTCTCGACGTGGGCTGCGGCACTGGCCAGCTCACTGCCGAGATCGCGGACTCGGGAGCCGAAGTGATCGGACTCGACCAGTCGGCCGAGATGATCGCAACGGCGCGAAGCAATTTCGAAAAGCTGCAGTTTGAAGTTGCCGACATTGCGGCGACGAATTACGACGGTGAGTTTGACGCCGTATTTTCCAACGCGGCGCTGCATTGGGTGCGCAATCAGCAGGGAGCTATCACGGCGATCGCCAAGGCGCTGAAGCCGGGAGGACGGCTGGTTTTCGAAATGGGCGGCCGAGGCAACATTCGGCAGATCTGGAACGCTGCCAAACAGGCACTTTCCGCCATGGGAGTGAAGGATCCAGAAAAGCTTTCGCCGTGGTTCTATCCCTCGATCGGCGAATACGCGCCGATGCTCGAGTCAAGCGGATTGCTGGTGACATTTGCGGTGCTGTTTGATCGTCCAACTCCGCTGGAAGGCGGGGATCGAGGCTTGCGAAACTGGCTCGACATGTTTGGGATGTTCGCCAGCCACGTGCTCGGGCCCGAGCAGCGGGAGGAATTGATGGAACGAATCGAAGCTTTAGCCAAGCCCGCGCTGTTTCATAATGGCGAATGGACGGTGGACTACAAGCGGCTGAGGATGATCGCGGTGAAGCAATGAA
>DATBZX010000161.1:0-35531 GCA_036512955.1 Terriglobales bacterium | reverse complement strand
GCCAAGCTGGGGCTGAAGCCGACCGACGACATCAAGGACAAAAAGACCTGCGCCGACCTGCTGAAGGCGGTCAAGGAAACGAACCAGGCAGTCGTGGAAGACGGTATTGCGAAGCTGCAGAAGTCGATTGAGCTGCGCCCCGACTACGACGACGCCATGGCCTACTTAAACTTGATGTTTCGTGAGCGGGCCGACCTGGAATGCGACAACCAGGACGCGCGCAAGGCCGATCTGAAGTCCGCGGATGACTGGGTTGATAAGACCATGGCCACCAAGAAGGCCAAGGCCGAGAAGGCCGGTCCTTCGGGTATCGTGACCACGGAAACGCCGGCGAAGTAACCGCACAAACGAAGTGTGAATGAAACGAACGCCCTCCTCAGTCGCGGAGGGCGTCTGTTCTTTCTGACCGAGTTTCGACCACAATTCCCGCCGCGCGGTCGAGCAGTAAACCCGGCAGCGCGACCCGTCACTGGGGCCTGTGACGACATCACTGGCTGGCGCGAATCCATGCATTACAATGCTTGCTTTGGCGCGACAGCCATCGCTTGACGTAGGGAATCCCTGCGTTGCACCGGGTCGCAATCGCGCTGAAGGCGCTCTCATGTTCAAGCGAATCCTTATAGCTAACCGTGGCGAGATCGCGGTGCGCATCATCCGAGCCTGCCGCGAGATGGGCATTGAGTCCGTCGCTGTGTTCTCCGACGTGGACCGCAAGGCGCTGCACGTTCGCAAGGCCGACCACGCTTACCATATCGGTCCGGCGACAGCCAGCGAGTCCTATCTCAACTTCGACAAGATCCTCGACGTGGCCCGCCGCAGCGGGGCGGAAGCGATCCACCCAGGCTACGGATTTCTTTCGGAGAACGCGCGTTTCGCCACGGCCTGCCGTGATGCCGGCATCAAATTCATCGGGCCGACCCCGGAATCGATGGAGATGATGGGCTCGAAAACCAGCGCGCGCCAGCACATGAAGAAGGCGGGCGTGCCGTTCGTTCCCGGCTCAGAAAAGGGCATGGAGTACGAGGGCACGGAGAGGATGGCCGAACAGATTGGCTATCCCGTCATGCTGAAGGCAGCAGCCGGCGGCGGCGGCAAGGGCATGCGCCTGGTGCACTCGCAGAGTGATCTGCGCTCGGCATATGAAAGCGCTCGCAGCGAGGCCCAGCGCTCCTTCGGCGACAACGAGGTGTACATCGAGAAGGCCATCGTCAATCCTCGCCACGTGGAAATGCAGATCTTCGGCGACGAGCATGGCAACGTGGTGTACCTCGGCGAGCGTGAGTGCTCGGTGCAGCGCCGCCATCAGAAGGTGCTCGAGGAATCGCCTTCGCCCATCGTGGACGAAGACATGCGCCGCAAGATGGGCGAGATCGCAGTTCGCGTGGCCAAGGCCGCCAATTATCAGAATGCGGGAACGGTCGAGTTCCTCGTCGATCAGGACCGCAATTTCTATTTCCTCGAAATGAACACGCGGTTGCAGGTGGAGCATCCCGTCACTGAGTTCGTGACCGGGATTGACCTGGTGCATTTGCAATTCCGTGTGGCAGCGGGCGAGAAGCTGCCGTTCCGGCAGCAAGACATCAAGTTGCGCGGGCACGCCATCGAGTGCCGTGTGTACGCCGAAGATCCGGACAACAAGTTCTTCCCTTCGCCGGGACAGATCACGCGACTGATTTCGCCTTCCGGGCCGGGCATCCGGCGCGACAGCGGCATGTACGAAGGCTGGACCGTACCCATGGAGTACGATCCCCTGCTGGCCAAGCTAATCGGTTATGGCGAAACCCGCGACGAGGCTATCAACCGCCTGCTGCGCGCGCTGTACGAGTATTTTGTCGGCGGCATCAAGACCAACATTTCGCTGTTCCGGCGCATCCTGAAGGACCCGGACTTTCAGGCGGGCAATATCGACACCGGATTCCTGGAGCGCCTGCTGGCGACGCCCGCTGTGGAAACGGATGAGCGCCGTCCGATCATCGCCGCGTTGGCCGCAGGAATCTTCGCGACTATGGATCCGAAGGCGACCTTCCCCGGCGCAAACGGAGCAGCCGCAAGTAATGGCAACGCGGTCGAGGAGCCCTCAAATTGGCGCCGTATGGCGAGGGAAGAGGGGCTGCGAGCGCGATGAAATGGCTAGTTTCTAACTACCAATTACTAATTACCAATTACTTCTTATGACCTACGACGTAGTGGTTGACGGTAAGACCCATCGCCTGGAACTGATCAAGGGCGATACCACATGGCTCTGCAAGGTGGACGACCAGGAGATCGAAGTCGACGCCGCTTTGACTGCGCGCGATGTAATGTCGGTGCTGGTCGGCGGTAAGGCTTACGAGGTGAAGCGCGAACGCTCGCTGCAGGGCGAGATCCACCTCATTATCGGCAGCGCCCGCTATGCCGTCGATGTGCAGGATCCGCGCTCATTGCGGACCCGACGCGCCACCGGAGCCACCGAAGCCGGGCCGCAAAAGCTGACCGCTCCCATGCCAGGCAAGATTGTGCGCATCCTGGTTGTCGTCGGCGACGAGGTCAAAGCTGGACAGGGCATCATCGTGATGGAAGCGATGAAGATGCAGAACGAAATGAAGTCGCCCAAGGACGGCCGCGTACAAAAGATCATGACCTCCGAAGGCTCGACAGTAAATCCCGGGGATACGCTGGCGGTGATTGAGTAGCTGAGAGTGGTCAGCTACCAGCCGTCAGTGGCCGGCTCAATCCCGGGGGCCGATTGGATTCTTGGTGATTTGGCCTGATTTTACCCAGTGACATCCTAAGGAGACAGAAAGTCCGCAGGAGCGTACAAACTCGTGAACGCCGTCCGACTTGTCCGCGCCGGTTCGCATGTCGAGATCACATCAGCGCTGCAATGGATCTCCAGTTGGCACCGTTGACGATCGTCGAGGGATGACCCGAGATTTAAAATCACGAGAGAATGTGATATCAGTCACGTCTGCGCTGGTTGTCGAGGCCTATACTGAGATGGTAGCGATGCGGCTTCTTCTCAAACTCGTTGGATTGGTTCTGGTGCTCACGCTGGGGCTGACACCGTCACTCGCCTTAGCGGGCACGTGCACCGCTGCGCGGAGTCCTCACGCGTGCTGTCCGCCCAAGTTGGTTCCGCAAACGTCGATGGCAATGAACGGCCCGGTAGCGCCCGCTCCGTGTTGCCAGTTTTCCTCTGGCCGAGCGGCGCCCGCAACAGAGTCGCAGATCCAAACACCCACTTCTCCTGGGTACCGGCCGATCGTAACCGCGGCACCGCTGGCGACTCTTCCGGTGCCATCGGAAGTTAGTGCCGGAAGGATCCGCTCGGTTCTGCTTCCTCCTGCACAGTCCTCACTCTGTACCTTCCTGATTTAGTTCCTGCTCGAGGTGTCTCTGTCGTTCGGGCGTTCTGCGCCTGAGATACATCCCTTTTTCTTTTGAATTGACGAGATTGATCCATGAGCAGGTTAGGATTCATTCTCCTGGCGAGTCTGCTGGCTTTGCCCGCGCCCGCACAGGAAGCCCCGAAGACCCAACAGTTCGCTCCGCAGGCCGGTCCAACGGCGACGGTTGACCAATCGCCATCCTCGCCAGTCCTTACGCTTGACGAGGTAATCAGTGAGGCACTGGCGAAGAACCCTGGCGTGCAGAGCGCGCTGCATACCGTCAACGCTCATCAACATAAAATCCCTCAGGCGAAGAGCCTCGCGGATCCGATGGTGTCTGTCGGGTGGAATGGGAACCTCGCTCCCTTCAGCGTGCAGGAAGGCGATCCCTCCAGTTATCGCGGCATTGCTGTCAGCCAGCAACTCCCGTATCCAGGCAAATTGAAGCTGCGGGGCCAAATTGCGGCCAAAGATGTGGACGCGGCGCAATGGGATTACGAGGCAGTTCGACGTCGCATCGTGGCCGACGTTAAGACGGCTTATTACGACTACTTCTTCTACGACAAGGCGTTGCAGATAACCCGCAAAGATAAAGACCTGTTGCAGAAGTTATCGAGCATCTCAGAGGTCCGCTATCGCGTAGGCAAAGGTATGCAGCAGGACGTGCTTAGGTCGCAGGTGGAGATAACCATGCTCCTACAGCGGGTGACGGTGCTGGAGCAACAGCGGGCGACGGCGCAGGCGCGGCTGAACACCTTCATGGCCCGCGATCCCGGTGCGCCACTGCCTCTCGCAGCCAACGTTGAACCTGCTGCGTTGAACGAAAAGCTTGATGCGCTCTATGCGTCGGCAGCGAAGAACGACACGTCGCTGCAACGGGAACAGCAGATGGTCGAGAAGAACCAACTGGCAACCCAACTGGCGCACAAAGACTACCTGCCTGACTTCGGCGTGGCCTACATGTTCCAGCAGCGACCGATGTTGCCTGACATGAACGGCATGACATTCACGGTGAACGTGCCCGTCTTCTACAAAACCAAGCAGCGTGAAGAGGTCAGGCAGGCGGCGGAAGAAACAATCAGCGCCGAGCGCAGCCGGGATAACCGCAAAAACGAGCTGCAGTTCGAGCTGAAACAGAATTACCTCTCCGCGCAGGCGTCAAAACAACTGCTCGATCTCTACTCGAAGGCGGTTATACCGCAATCGTCGTTGGCCCTGGAATCGTCGATGTCAGCCTACGAGGTCGGGAACGTCGATTTCCTCACGGTTCTGTCGAACTTCAGCACGATCCTCAATTATGAAGTGGACTACTACCGTGAACTTGCCAATTACCAGGCTGCGCTGGCGCGCATGGAGAGCCTAGCCGGGATGGAACTGACCTCGGCACGACAGGTGCCGTCCGATGGCGGAGCGAACTCCGCGAACTGAAGGAGCAAGGAATCATGAATAACAGATCATTACGAATCGCCGCCCTGGTTATCGCCGCAGTGATTGCGCTCGGAGTCGTCTATGGCCGGCGTGTGCTGGCCTGGCAGGATCCTCATGCTGCTCACGGGAGCGCTCAGAGCCAATCGGGACAACGGACGGTCCTCTATTACTATGACGCCATGAACCCGCAGCACCATTACAGCAAGCCAGGCAAGGCGCCCGATGGAATGGACCTGGTGCCGCAATATTCCGAGGACAACGCAACCAGGACTAACGCCGTGCAGTCCAGCACACAATCGGCTGCGCCCGGCGAGCGCAAGGTCCTTTTCTGGTACGACCCCATGCACCCGGCCTATAAGGCTGACAAGCCAGGTATCGCTCCCGATTGCGGCATGACACTCCTGCCGAAGTATGCGGACGAGCAAACCAGCCTGGCGAAAATGCCCGTAGGCACGGTCATGATCCCGTCCGACAAGCAGCAACTAATCGGTGTCCGCACCGGCAGGGTGGAAAGGAAATCGCTCGAGCGCACGATACACACCACCGCGCAACTCACCGCGGACGAAACCAAGATCGCGCACGTCCACGTCAAGGTGAGCGGCTGGATCGACAAGGTCTACGTGGACTATGTCGGTCAACTGGTGAAGAAGGGACAACCGCTGTTCACGCTCTACAGCCCCGACCTGGTGGCAACCCAGGATGAATACTTGATCGCGAAGCGTGGCCAGGCGTCCTTGGGAAGTTCGCCCTTCCAGGAAGTGTCCGATGGCTCAAATTCACTCTTGCGGGCTTCGCGTGACCGTCTGAAGCTGTGGGACATTACCGACGAGCAGATCAAGAAGCTCGATGAAACAGGCGAGGTTACCAAAAACCTGACGTTCTACTCGCCGACCACAGGCTTTGTAACCGATCGCAAGGCGTTTCCGCAGACCTCGGTGACTTCCGATACCGAGTTGTACACGATCTCCGATCTCTCAACCATCTGGGCCAATCTCGACGTCTACGAATACGAAGTTCCCTACATCCACGTGGGCCAGGACGTCGAACTGCAGCTCAGCTATTACCCCGGACGGAAGTGGCACGGGCAGGTCAGCTACATCTACCCGGTCGTTGACGCACAGTCGCGCACTCTGAAAGTCCGCGTTCAACTTCCCAACCCTGAGTTGGAACTGAAACCGCAAATGTTCGCCGATGCGCAACTGAAAGTCGACTATGGCAGTAAGGTTGTGGTACCCGCGGAGGCCGTGCTCGATTCCGGCAACGAGCAGATTGTTTTCGTGGTGCATGATGGTGGCGTGTTCGAGCCGCGCCGGATCACGATGGGACCACAGTTCGACAACCTCATTGTGGTGCTGGCCGGATTGAAGCCGGGCGAACAAATCGTTGTTTCCGGCAACTTCCTGATCGATTCCGAGAGCCGCATGAAGAGTGCCATGGGCGGCATGCAGCACTGAGGAGGACAAGATGAGCGCACAGAAAAAAACAGGGCTTGCATTACTTGGCCTCGTAATACTGGCGATGCTCGGCCTGGGCTGGTACGAGTACAGAGAGTTTCGCACGCCGAAGGAGTGTGGCTTTTGCCAGCGTCCCTTACAGGACAAACTGCGCGTCGTGGTCGAGATCGGTGGCCAGCGGAGGGAAGCGTGTTGTCCGCAGTGTGCCGTAAGCGAATCGCGCCAGGAGCACAAGCCGGTGCGTTTCATCTCCGTACGCGACTACTCGACCGCGAAGGTGATTGACCCGGCGCAGGCATATTACGTCAATCAAAGCCGCGCCCTCGCCTGCAGTCACGACACAATGCACATGGATGAGATGAAGCGCGGCGAGGATCTGGCCTTTGACCGTTGCTCGCCCGGCGCTTTCGCCTTCGCGAAGAAAGAGGATGCCGAGGCCTTCGTCGCCGAAAACGGTGGACAAATCCTGAGCATGGAGCAACTGCTCGGAGAGGCGAAACCGCAATGATTAACAGGATTATTGAATTCTCGGCAAAACGAAAGTTCCTGGTGTTCTTGTTGGTGGGAGCCGCCGTCGTCATCGGATGGCAAGCGATGAAGAACACCAAACTCGACGCGATTCCGGACCTTTCCGACACCCAGGTGATCGTCTATTCCAAGTGGGACCGCAGCCCCGACATCATGGAAGACCAGGTGACGTATCCCATCACCTCGGCATTGCTCGGCATGCCGAAGGTGAAAGACGTCCGCGGCTTCAGTGACTTCGGCTATTCCTACGTCTACATCATCTTTGACGAAGGAACGGACATCTACTGGGCTCGCTCGCGCACGCTGGAATATCTCAATTCGGTCACACCTCGCCTTCCCAAAGGCGTGAACGTTGAACTGGCAAAGGATGCAACGGCGGTCGGATGGATATTCGAGTACGCACTTGTAGATACGACTGCACAGTACAGCCTGGAACAGATGCGCACCTACCAGGATTGGTATCTGCGCTATGCGCTGCAATCTGTACCGGGCGTCGCGGAGGTTGCGCCCGCCGGCGGATTCGTCTGCGAATACCAGGTCAACGTCGATCCCAACAAGTTGCTGGGTTACAAGATTCCCATCGACATGGTGATCAACGCAATTCAGAAGGGGAACAACGATGTGGGCGCACGGCTGGTGGAAATGACTGGCCGCGAGTACATGGTGCGAGGGCGGGGCTACATCAAGTCGCTGAAAGACATTCAGGACATCGTCATCATGTATAACGCGCAGACTGGCACTCCGGTACTGGTGCGCGACGTCGCAACCGTCGTTTACGGTCCCGAGATCCGGCGCGGCGTCGTGGAGCTCGATGGCCGGGGCGAGACCGTCGGCGGCGTGGTGATCATGCGTTTCGGCGAGAACGCCGACAAGACGATCCAGCGGGTAAAGGCCAAGTTAGCTGATATCGAACCCACCCTGCCCAAGGGCCTGAAGATCGTCACGACCTATGATCGATCCGAGCTGATCGACAACGCCATCGACAACTTAAGGCACACATTGATGGAAGAAATCCTCATCGTGAGCCTCATCATCCTTATCTTCCTCTGGCACTTTCCCAGCGCAATCATCCCTATCATCACCATTCCGGTCACCGTCATTCTGATCTTCATTCCCATTCAGTTGAGCGGCATGACCGCGAACATAATGTCGCTGGGCGGAATCGCTGTGGCAATCGGCGCCATGGTCGACGCCGCCATAGTTGTGGTGGAGCAGACCCACAAGAAGCTGGAGCACTGGGAGGCTGAGGGCCGTCCCGGCGATTACCACAACGTCGTGATCTCGGCCGTAAAAGAAGTAGGTGGCCCCAGTTTCTTTGCGCTGCTGGTCATCGCCGTCGCCTTCCTGCCGGTGTTTACCCTGGAGGCGCAGGAAGGCCGTCTGTTCAAGCCGCTGGCATATACGAAGAACTTCGCGATGGCGATTGCGGCAGTGCTGGCGATCACGCTTGATCCGGCGATGCGGCTGCTGTTTACCCACATGGCTAACTTCAACATACGTCCCCGCTGGTTGGGGAAGGTCGTGAACTCGATTCTCGTGGGCAAGATCGTAAGCGAAGACCATCATTTCATCAGCCGTCCACTGATGAAGCTGTACCATCCCGTCGTTGAATTCGTCCTTGAGCACAAGTGGAAGACGATCGCGGTAGCTCTGCTGGCCATGGCGGTCACGGTGCCCATTTTCTTCAAGCTCGGCTCCGAGTTCATGCCTCCACTCGACGAGGGCACTCTTCTGTACATGCCATCCACGATGCCGGGTATCTCCGTGGCGGAGGCATCGCGCATTCTGCAAGTCCAGGACAGGATCATCAAAGGATTCCCGGAAGTCGAAACCGTTTTCGGCAAGGCCGGCCGCGTGGAAAGCTCAACCGATCCGGCGCCCTATTCGATGATGGAAACCGTCATCGTGCTCAAGCCTCACGAGCAATGGCCGACCCGTCCTCGCTGGTACTCCAGTTGGGCTCCCAAATGGATGAAGAGCTTTTTGCGTCGCTTCTGGCCCGACCACCAGTCCACCCAGGATTTGGTCTACGGAGCGGGCGGCATGAATGACGCTTTGCAGATTGCAGGCACCGCCAATGCTTGGACCATGCCCATCAAGGCTCGCATCGACATGCTCACCACCGGCATTCGCACCCCTCTTGGGGTAAAGGTGCTGGGCTCTGATCTCGGGGAGATTCAGAAGATCGGCGAAGAAGTCGAGATGGCGTTGAAGGACGTCAAAGGAACGACCAGTGTTTTCGCCGAGCGCACCACGGGCGGCTATTTTCTCGATTTCACAATGAAGCGCGACGAGCTGGCACGTTACGGGCTGACGATTGACGCCGCGAATGACGTACTGATGTCGGCCATCGGAGGAGAACCGGTAACCACAACGGTGGAAGGCCGCGAACGATACCCGGTCAACGTACGCTACCTGCGAGACTACCGCAGCGATCTCGAAGCACTTCGCCGCGTGTTGGTTTCCACTCCCTCCGGCGCTCAGATACCGATGGGACAAATCGCTGACATCACGGTCAAAACCGGTCCGGGAATGATTCGCGACGAGAATGGGCGTCTCAGCGGCTACGTCTACGTGGATGTGTCTGGCCGCGACATTGGCAGCTACGTGGAGGAGGCGAAGCGGGTGGTGGCAGAGAAGATTAGCGTGCCTGCCGGCTACCAACTCGTATGGAGCGGTCAATATGAGTCCATGGAACGAGTAAAAGAGCGGCTCAAGATCGTGCTGCCCATCACGTTGCTCATCGTCTTTCTGCTGCTGTACTTCAACACCGGTTCTGTTACCAAGACCGCGATCATCCTGTCAGCTGTCCCGTTCTCCGCCATCGGCGCGGTCTGGCTGCTCTACCTGCTGAACTACAACATGAGCATCGCCGTGTGGGTCGGCTTGATCGCCTTGCTTGGCGTCGATGCCGAAACCGCCGTCTTCATGCTGCTCTATCTTGACCTCGCCTTCAACGACGCCATCCGCAAAGGCGAAATGCGCAACTGGGACGATCTGCGTGAGGCCATCGTGAACGGCGCCGTCAAACGGCTTCGTCCCAAGATCATGACCGTAGCTTGCATGTTGTTCGGCTTGCTGCCGCTGATGTGGTCCTCGGGCAGCGGCGCCGATGTGATGAAGAGAATCGCCGCGCCAATGGTGGGCGGCATCATCACTTCTTTCCTGATGGAACTTGTGGTTTATCCGCCTGTCTATGCCATCTGGAAATGGAACTTGGAAGTGAAGCCAGCCCTGAAGAAAAACCCCTCAGGTTTGCAACTCAATCCGGCAAGCGAGGCAGCACATGTCTAAGCCGTTGCTTACCGGTGCGGTCCTGGTCTTTGTATCTTTTGGGCTATCGACTGCTGGCGCCCAAACAAAACCGGCTGCCACGGCGTCGGTGCAAGTGCCCGACCAGTTCGCTTCCATTCACGACGTTCTGGATCGCGCGGCGAATGACCTTCTCGCCGACGCGGTCCAGCGCATGGCCGATGCCGCCAATGACAATCACGGAGCTGTTCCGCCTCGCTCACCCGAATCTCTGGTACGTAACTTCGATCAGAAATATCGTCCGGACCTATCCCCGAGCGTCAGTGCAGCGATGAAGCGACTCGAGCAGCTTCGCCCGACGCTGAGTAGCATCTTGGAAAGCGAGGGCGTCCCACCAGAGATTGTCTCCGTCGTAATAGTAGAGAGTGGTGGCAGAACCACTGCGCTTTCACCCAAAGGCGCACTGGGACTCTGGCAGTTGATGCCCGACACCGCTCGTCGATATGGACTGGTTGTCGCTCCTTCCAGGGACGAGAGACTGGATGTCGAGCGGTCCACTCGCGCGGCAGCGCGTTATTTACGCGATCTGTACCAGCAATTCGGCTCCTGGCCTCTTGCCCTTGCTGCTTACAACGCTGGGGAACACAGGGTTCAGCAAGCGGTCGAACGCTCTGGCATAACCGACTTCATTCAACTGAGCAGCCTGCGCTTGCTGCCGCCAGAGACTCGTAACTACGTGCCAGCAGTTCTCTCGGCCATGCAACTGCTTGGCGTCTCGCATTTACCGGTTGAGCCCAGGCAAACCGCAAAGCAGAACGCTTCCACCGGAATCATCTTCGCGGTACCGGGTGCACAACCGTGAATTGGTGGCGACGGCTTACGTAGTCCAGAGATTGTCCACAGTACTATCCAGGAATTGCGCGAAAGTGCACTGGAAAAGAGGTGCCGTGCGGCCTCAGATTCAGAAGTCGTGCACGAGGCGTTCATCACTACGCATCGTGAAGCCGTCCTGCGTACGGCATCTGTTGGCAGAGAATCCTTGGATCAAGCAAATGCAGATTTTCCAGTGCGGAGCCAGCAAATTTTACCTTCGTGCCCGGATATCAGGGCGAGAGCAATGATCAGCACCACTCCTAGCAAGACGATCCACACCGCATTCCCACCCATGTTCCAACTTTGCATGCTATTTCCGTGCATGGGACCTCCTTCTGAATTGCCGCTGGGGAATACGGAACCCTGTCGGACTTATTTCTTCTGATCGTCCATCATTTCTTTATGGTTCTTCATCGCTTGCATGTGGTCCGTCATCGTTTGCAGGTACGTGACGATCGCGTGCTGTAACTCCATCTGACTCTTCATGCTGGCCTGTTCCGTTTCCATGTGGCTTTTCATGGCGGCATCGGCAGCAGCCATCTTCGTCATGGTGTCCTTCATCAGGGCCTGTATCTGGTCCATCTGTGCACTCATCTGCTCCATCTGGGCCTTCATGTTCTTCATGTCCATGCCGGGACTTTGCATGGCGTTCTGGGCCTGCAACGGCGCACTGTAAGAACCCATTAGCAATAGTGCGAGAATTGTTACGATCAGCAGCTTTGTCATCGTCATTGCTTCATCTCCCACGCGTTCTCAATCGATTGTTGGTAAAAACCTTGCGCGCGCTACCGCAACAACCACAGTCTTGTGGCTAAACGACATTACCAAGCTGACCTGTGGTCGATCTGGTCACAACTGCTCACACCCATATTTCCTATTCCCAGAATAGCGAAGCGCAAAGGGCAGCGACCGGATTGCCGACGACAAGGAGAAGTCCTGAACAGAAAGGGGACGTCAGCGGTGCCCTCGCTCTGATTCGTACTTTGCATCATAACTGGGACGGGTGGGCGAATTGTGAATCCGCAGAGGCTGACGTGTGCGAAGGCTCACCTTGGAATGTGATGCGCTGATGGAGAATCGCCAATTCGTAGACGGTCCGCCTGCACCTGCAGACCCGTAATACCGAGTCCCGGATCCACTCCGCTCGTTATTGGTCCACAAGGGATTGATCTACTCTTGTTTCTTACTCTCTCGGTCTTGCGCTCGAAGATATGCCTCGATCTCTCTCCTGCTTGCGTGTCGCGCCCAGTCGGCTGGTGTGGCCTGCCAAAGGATATCCTTCAGATCCAACCTTGCACCGCGTTCGACTAGGAGCCGGACTACTTCGTCATGGCCGCCCCCAGCAGCTTGGTGCAGCGGGGTCGTGTGAGAATGGCCTCCGACCGGGTTGTATCGGTTTGGATCTTCACCCGCGTCAAGCAACAATCGCACGATCTCGACATGTCCAAAATCCGCCGCCATTGAGAGTGCCAAATGGCGGTCCTCGCTACTGGCACTCGCAAGCAACCGGCGCGCATCGTCAACGCGCCCCAGGGCCGCCGCCCCCGGCAGATCAACGCGAGCGCCGCGACCGATCAAGGCGTTCACCGCCGCAAGTTCCCCGTGCAAGGCGGCTGCTTGTACAGCGCTGTCGGGATCCGCTCCGTAGTCGCACAATAGATCAATGAGCGGAAGCTGTTTGCCACATTCCCGCGGCACACTCCCAGTCGCGACCAGCATGAGCGTCTCGTTCCTTGCGGATTGGCTCGGGCCAGCATCGAGAATGACCTTGGTCACTTCAACAATGTTCGCCCGCACAGTGCCATGGCGAACCGGATTCTCAGCGACGAACTCCAGCAGCGTTGGATTCCGAAAGTAGTTCCCGCCTTCGAAAAGGACGTGCTGATGCACCAGATTCGGCTGTTGATTCAAGTGCGCGCGCAAACCCGCTACGTCCCCTGCATCGATGAGTTCCACCGCGTGGCGAAACGATGCGTCTTCAATGCGCTCATGATGCGGCAATTGCAGCCGGTCGGCGAGCGTTGGTTTTTCAATGTGCGTTTTCAATCGTGCCTAACTCGGAAATCCCGACTCGCGGGCAATGGTGAGCTGTGCGTCGCTCAACTTCAGCTGGGCATGGAAGATCTCTGCGTCTGTAGCGCGGCCGTAACGCGGATGAAACTCCCTGATTCGCTGGGCTGCGCCTAGAGTGCGGGCTTTATGCTCCTTAAGCAAGTCCCTGGCTTGATACTTGAGGTGATCGAGGTTGGGATTCGAGGGGAGACGTCTTACCGGCATAACGAACTTCCTTTCGTTTGCCCGAGGTCCGCATTGAGGGGCAGAAAGTTAGTTCGTAAAAGCGAAATTGTCGCGATCAGGTGGACTTCTGTCCTTTCCGCGGACCGGATGCACCCTTTGCGCTGCGTGATCTTAACACGACGGCGGAGAGCCCGGCGGCACGTTGCACTAGACCGTGGGGAATCGACATCCCTCAGAAGGATCGACGGTGAATCCCGGAGGCACGCTGGAGGTGATTGAGTAGTGAAATAGCCGGTGTACTAACGACTCAAGTCTCTGCACAACCGAGTCAGAACCATAGCGGACACTCTCTTGCTGCCCGCTTTAACCGAATGAGTGGGCAGACGTTTGCTATGGGACGGGAAAAAGAAGTCATTGACTTGGTCGACCGTGACGAACATCCGCTCCGGTCTGTTGGTACGTGTCTTAGGCGGAGCCAGCTTTTTCATTTATTTCTCCGACGCGTTTGCATGAGCCAACGCCGTTATAGTAATTCGCAAGGAAATGAGGATTCAAGTCTCCGTGGAAGTATTGCTTCCGTTTTATCCATACGAGACCGTCACCACGCGAGATAACGGCGACATCGACAGGGCCGCCAACCGTCTCGGCCTGCTTTGTAACATGTCGCTTAAACGAAGTAAGACTCACCAGCGACTCAGCCATTGCTGCCAGCTCCTCTTTTGGAAGATGCTGCACTATTTCAATGATCGGGCCGGAGTGTACGGTTTGCGAATACTGCGTTAATCCGTCTGAGAGCGCATTCAACGCTTCCTGTCCATTCTTGCGCATTTGGACCAGAGTGGAACGCCGATCTGCCTTCGAAAGCTTAACGCCGAATATCTTGTCGATAGCTTTTGGATATCCTTCCACCAGGATGTCACCGAGCACGTTTAGCAAGAATTGCAGAAACTCATGATCAATTCAATTCATGAACAGGGACACCATTTCCCGCTGAGCGAAGGCGCTGATAAAGGCAGTCGTTCCTGATTCCGATACGTCACTGCCCTTCTCTTCACGAGCGCGCAGCCTTCCTGCAATTAGTCCATCGACTCGCCAGTGGCGTTGACTTGGAAAGAACTGGTCCGTGCCATATCCGGCGAATACAATCCCCGTATCTCCGTTCCAGAAGGAGTCTCGTACAAGGGATGAGCAACAAGCGTGCTCGAGTTCATTCAGTGGAACCACACTCGCGAGGGAGCCCAACTCGTCTGTGATAGCTCGTTGAATGGAAGCCCGATAAGTGTCCAACAACTTTGGTACTGCCAGTTCGGACAATCTTCGCCTATATCCATGAAAATAAGGAATTTTGGGAGGAGAGGGGAGGGGGCATGTCGCCCTCCTATAATGCTCGAATGAAGAAGGACTGGACGACCAAGCTCATTCACTCGGATGTGCGCGTGCCCGAAGGGTTTCGCTCGCTGGCAACGCCGGTGTATCGCGGCTCCACCACGTTATTCTCCGACGCAGCGAAGGTTGACGACAACTGGGACCAGTACGAAGTGGGCTATACCTATGGCCTCTATGGAACCCCGACGACGCTGGAGCTAGCAGGACGCATCTGCGAACTGGAAGGTGGCTACCGCACTCTGATTACACCAGGAGGCCAGTGCGCTATCTCGACCATCAATTTCGCATACCTCAAATCCGGCGACCATATCCTCGTGCCCGAAAGCGTGTACGGCCCAAACCGGAAGCTGGCCCGATTCGTCTTGAAGCGCTTCGGCGTCGAGACCTCTTTCTATCCGCCAACCATCGGGCACGAGATCGAGTCGCTGTTCAAGCCAAACACGCGCCTGGTGTGGGTTGAGAGTCCCGGCTCGATCACCATGGAAGTGCAGGACGTTCCCGCGATCGCCGAGGTGGCGCACGCCCACGGAGCGCTCGTGGTCATAGACAACACATGGGCGGCAGGCATCCTGTTCGACGCGGTGGCGCATGGCGTGGACATCACCATGCAAGCGGTGACAAAGTATATCGCCGGCCACAGCGATCTGCTGCTGGGCTCAATTACGGTAAAAGACCCTGCCGCCTGGAAGACGCTGGGCGCGCACCAGCAGGTGCTGGGTTGTGCGGCATCGCCCGACGACTGCAGCCTGGCGCTGCGCGGCATGAAGACCATGGCGGTCAGGTTGAAGGCAATTGAACGATCAGCGCTGACCATTGCCGAGTGGCTTAGCCAAAGGCCCGAGGTCGAACGCGTGTTGCATCCTGCCATGCCGTCGTGCCCGGGACACGAGTTCTGGGAGCGCGATTTCCTTGGATCGTCTGGACTGTTCTCGATCGTGCTCAAGCCTGGCGTGACCAAGCAACAAGTGCTGGCGTTCGTGAACGCTCTTGAGCTGTTCAAAATCGGGTACAGCTGGGGAGGTGTCGCGAGCCTCGCGGTGGCCTATGACTTCACGGGATTCAAGGAGCGCCCGGACTACCAGCACCGCATCGTGCGATTGCACATTGGACTGGAAGCTACCGACGATCTCATGCGCGACTTGGAACAGGGATTGGCGAAGCTGACACAGTGATCTTTCTCAACATGCGGCGAACGCCATCATCCGAAGGCGAAACTATTTCGTGGCGCCGGTCTTCTTGAGGATGTCCTCGGCGAAGAAGTTCTCCACCTTGGCCTCATCGCGGATGACCTCGTAATAAGCCGCTTTCAGGAGTTGCTCGCGACGGTCGCGCAGCTGCTCACGAACCGCCTGCTGCACTCGCGGATCCTGCAGTTCACGCTGTCCGGCAGCTTCCTTGCTGATGAGACGCACCACGCGATATCCGAAAACCTGGTGACTGTTGGGATCACCGACTACCAGCACGGTCGAGTACTGTCCTGGCTTCAGCTTGGCAATCGACTCATACGCGTTTTTGTCGCCCTTGAGGGAAGACTCAGGTATGAACCCCAAGTCGCCGCCATTTTGCGAGGTGTCCGGCTGTTCTGAGAAGTTCATGGCGACGGACGCAAAATCCTCTCCGCTATCCAGGCGGTTCTCGATCATCTGGATTTTCTTCTTGGCTTCCGCCTCGTTCTGGGCCTTGTTGGGGATGTTTCGCGCTTGTGGGTTGGGCTGGGTTGTAACCAGAATCTGCGCCAGGTGGAACTGCGGCTCGATCAGGTTGAACTCGCCCTTGTGCTGATTGTAGTAAGACGTAATGTCCCCGTCAGTAACGTTGATCTTGGATGTGACTTCCTTGTTGAGGACCTTTTCGACCGTAATCGAGCGGCGTAAGTCCGCCTTGAAGTCGGCGAGCGTGATATTGCGGGCGGCGAGCCGCTTATCGAAGTCCTGCTGGCTGAAGGGCGCCTTGATTTCCGCCAGCTTGCTGTTGACTTCGTCGTCAGTGGCGAGCAAACCCAGCTTCTCGGCACGCTGCATCAGAATTTCGTTATCGATCAATTCCTTGAGGATGTTCAGGCGAAGGGTGTCAGCCTGTTCCTCTGTGGGCTTCTGGGGAGCTTCGGCCGTCTGATTGTTGTAGTACTTGTCCACTTCGGTGCGCAGTACCTTCCGTCCGTTGACTGTGGCCATGACGCCTTCGGTAGCTTTGTTGGTAGTATTGCAGCCCGTGCCGGACAACAGCAGGAAAAGAGCCGTCGCCACGGAAACGGCGATCGTGACGCTCTGTCCACGCCTTAGATTCGATTTCAAAACGTGCTCCTCTTGCTTGGCAAAACTACGTTGAACTGCCGGTCCAGTAACTCGAATACCGAACACTCAACCGGACGGCATTGGAACCGCGCCGTGCTAATTGCTGGCCTTGGGTTGAGCGGCAGCCGGGGCCGCTGCCGGCGGCTGGATCCCTGCCGCGAGCAGTTGCTGATTCAAAATTGCTTTCACTTCTTCGGCGTCCACGGCGCCTTCCAGCTTCTGGCCGTTGATGAACAGGGTGGGAGTCGCATTCAGGCCCAGCGCCTCACCCTCAGCCATGGAAGCTTTTAGAGTTGCATCGGGCTGTGCCTTTAAACAGGCCTGCAGGCGGGTCATGTCAACACCATTCTTCTTGCCCAGGTCGAGCGCGATGCGGTCCAGTTCGGCCTTTGATTTTTGCACGTCCTGCCCGCCTCCAACGGCCTTTTGATTGGCGTGAACGTAATCGGCATATTCCCAAAACGCAGCTCCGTTTTCGGCGGCCAGGCAATTTGCGTCATTGGCCGAATGCTGTGCCCACGGGTGCATCGACAAGGGGAAATCCTTGTACACGATCTTGATACGGTCGCCGTACTGAGGAAGGATTTCCTGCATAAGGGTGGAATGCATGCGCGAGCAGAAGGGACACTGTAGGTCGTCGAAGTTAACGATGGTCACCTTGGCGTTCGCGTTGCCACGAATCGGGCGACCCTTGACGTCGATCTTGTTCATGCGCTCGGTGTAGATGTCCTTGGTGAGGTCGATCTTTGTGACCCTAGCCAAGGTCCTACCGTCCTGGGAGAGCAGAAAATCGAGCTTCTGGTCTTTGCCATGGGCGCTCAGCGTGACGGTTACGGTGTCGTAAGTGGGGAAATCGCTAGGCCGGCGCGGTCCAACAGCAATCGTTACCTCAGCAGGAAGGTCATACTGTGCCTGGACCTGCCGCTGGATACGCACCTTCACATCGGGGGAGACTTCTTGCGCCGAACACCCGGCAGATACCAGCAACAACAGGACTGCTAATCGTTTCATCAGCAAAGGACAAACCACCTTAATATTTAGGCCTGAAACTGTCATTATCTCATGGCGGGTAACCAAAGAGAACGCCCGCGCGTGGCCCGGGACGCCGATTCCAGAAGAGTTCGGAAATTCCTGGCTGCGGGTCACGACGCGTGGTTTCGCTGTTAAGAAAGCCTGGTGTTCAGCAAATTCTCGACCGGAAGCAAGACATTCATCGAGCCGGATCGGAAACCCTCGAGATCAAGCGTCACATAGGAGAAACCGAGCGCCTTGAAGATGCGGGTAAACTCAATCGCCATCTCGGGAGTCATAGCGCGAGGCAGTTCCTCGCGCGCGATCTCGATGCGCACAATGTCGCCATGGTGGCGAACCCGAACCTGGCAGAAGCCCATCTCTCGGAGAGCATCTTCCCCCTGCTCGACGACGCGGAGAACTTCCGGGGTCACGGGACGGCCGTACTCGATCCGGGACGACAGGCACGCGGAAGCAGGCTTGTCCCAGACGCGCAGCCCAGCGAGGCGCGCCAGTTCCCGGATGTCCTGTTTGGTAAGGCCCGCCTCCACCAGGGGAGCAGCCACACCGTGTTGCCGGGCGGCCTGCTGGCCAGGCCGGAAGTCCCCCTGATCGTCAACATTCACGCCGTACGCGATGATCTCAAATCCATTCTGCGAGCGAAAAGCTTCCATCACGGTGAAGAGTTCATCCTTGCAATGGAAACACCGCGTAGCGTCGTTCTGCCGATATTCGGGGTTTTCCATCTCCGCGGTTTGAATGACGGTGAGCGGGATGTCCTGTTCCTGGGCGAAAGCTAAGGCGTCGCGCATCTGCGAACGCGCCAAACTGGGAGAGTCGGCCAGGACCGCCAGCATGTCCCGTCCGAGCACGCGATACGCTGCCCAGGCGAGGAAGGCGGAGTCCACTCCTCCCGAATAGGCCACTAACAAGTGCCCAAGTCGACGCAATCGCTCCTGCAGACCCTGCCACTTGGCATTCTGGCCGTCGGATAAACCCGAGATGGCAAGTTCCGGGAATGACATCGTCTCATTGTAGACGGCGAAAAGGCAGGAAAGGATGCGAGCTAATAGATTCTTTGCATCCGTTTCAGATTGCCGAACGTCCCGATGTTGGTGAGGCTGAAGGCGATGCGGTATGCATTTTCGTTTCGCACCGAGCCCAGCGCCCAACGCGCGTACTCGAAGGTGAGACCGCAGCAATCCCAGTTATAGCTGCTCTGGACAGTCGCCCCTTGGACAAAACTGTTCTTTACATCGAACGCCATTCCGGCTGCGGCAGTGAAACCTCTGCTGGAAAGATTTCCGTAGTTGGCCTGCACCCGGAACTGGTTGAAGATGTCGGGCGCGAGTACCTGATTCACGGTCGCAGGGATGACCTCACCGGGAACGTGAAGATAGCTCTGGCCTCCGAGAATGTACCACTTCGAACTGAGACGTTGACCGACGAGGAACGTACTGGCGTTCAATTGGTGAAACGCCGGGTCGTAATCCAATGCCCACTGAATGTCGGTAGCTCGGTTGCGAATCAAGAGACGGGAGATGATCGGCGAGGCATTCCTCGGTTGAGTCAGGAAAGCAATTCCGCTGAAGTCCACCGAGCTGTCAAAAACGTTGCGTTGGTTGGGTACGAGTGCGCCACCAAAGGTTGGGTTAAAGAAATACTTCTGCGCAATGGTCCAGGTCACGAGTTCGCGTGCCGGGCCACTCTGATCGTCACAGACTTTAGCGTCAGCGGCAAGTTGCCTGGTAACTTCGGCGGGCGGAGTGTCGGCAGGCAGATACTTCGGGTGCTCGAAGCACTCCCCGCTGGACTTCGACTTCTTGACATAGAGGCGGTTCACTACCCCGTATTCGACCCCGCTCGAGTCAGCTAAAATATCGCGTTCGTCAAAGCGGATGATGTTGGAGAAATTGTTGATGCCCGTCTCGTAGCGATAGATCGCATAGGGCTCGACCACGTGCTTCATAACGTAGCCGAAGATTTTGCGGTCGAAGATCTTCGCGACCGACGGAGGCCGCATTTCCATCGAGGCCAGCAAGACGTTGCGGTTGAGGGCCTGGGCTACCGCGACGCCGATTACTCCGGTGTTTCCACCGGAAGGAATGAGTCGTTCGGTGTAGAACGTCTCTCTTACACCGGCTTCCGGACGAAAGGTCCATCCGCGGAGGAACATCGGCAGAGAAATGTTGGGGTTAGCATCCAGGCGTCCCACGACGTTTTGAGTCTGGAAGCCGGGTTCATGACGCGAGACGCCTTCCGCGGATACGTCATAGGTGTACATGAACTTCGAGTTAAAAATGGGGTTCTCAACCCCGGCCATCTGGAAGCTGGGTATGTGGGCGATGTCGATGACGTCGCCATTCACCGTGCTCTGATAGTTCTGGTAGCGGGACATCAGGAACCCCAGATAATTTCCCGACCAGCTTTTGCTCACGAATCCCGACGAACGCACCTCGGAGTTGATGGCATCGGTAAAGCTCTGGCCGAAAGCCAGTCGGAAAACGTAGGAACTCAAGTAATCGACGGAAACCACCCCACGAAATCCGAACGGAAGTTCGGCCGACCCGTTCGCCTTGAGTTCCTGGCCGCCCTGGTTCTGCTTGGAAACCGGATTGCCCTGCTCGTCAATTACACCGTAGTACTCGGCATGAAACTGGTAATGCCATCCGATATTGCGGTAGTTACCGATCTGCGCCCAGCCCCGCGAGGAGAAATAGTAGCCGCCGACCTCGGCGTCGGAGTTACGGTTGATGGCCCAATAGAAGGAGTCTCCGATAATCGTTCCCTTGGAATTCGACTGACCGATAGCCGGAATGAGAAATCCACTTTTCCGCCCCAGATTGTCTGCCGGATGCTGCACGTAGGGAAAATAGAAAATAGGAATTCCCTTAATCCGCAAGGTGGAGTGATACATCTTGGCGTCTCCCCCCACCTCCACCGTTGCGGTGGCTGGGTGGAACTCCCATTTGGGATTGGGAAGCTGGCATGACGTGATGATGCCATGATGCACCCGGTAGAGGTCGGGCCCCAGTTTGTCCACGACTTTGCCGGTGAAGAAGAAGGGCGTGGACGATCTCAGGAACATGGATTGGTTCGAGACCTTGATACCGGTGGAGCCGGTCACATCGTAAAACGTGCCGGTATCGCGGCTGACATCGTAGGTGGCATGAGTGCCGACCAGGTGCTCGTTGTGGGCGCCACCATCGTAAACCACGTGTCCGGTGGCGGTGATTTGTCCGGTGGTGGAATCGTAGGTGGCCTGGTCGCAATGTATAACACTGTTGCGAAACCGGATTTCCACGTTGCCGCGCACCTTGTAAATGTCCTGGTTCTTTTCTTGCTCATCCGCGCGAATCAGGACTTCGTCGCGATTCAAGACAACGTTGGCTGGCGGACGCGGATTGCCGGAATCCTGTTCGGCTGCGCTCTGCATTTGCTGCTGCACAACCTCTTCCATCACCTTCATGCCCTCGTCCTCTTCGACGGGCGCGGCGGGCGCAGGTTTCGAAACGGCAGGCTGCTGGGTGGGTGTGGCCGGGGAGGATGCCTGCGGCGGGCTACTCTGCGCTGTGTCGTCTTGCGGGGACGCAGTGCGCAACTGGCTGGTTAACAGCACCGGCGCGAGAATTAGATGACAACCCATCAGGGCCGTGATAATTAATCGAGTGCGGGAGATCATCGAAAGCCGCGCGTTCCTTCGCCGAAGGCGTTTGAATCGGCACAACCCTGCAACTTAGCACGGTTGCACGGACTCAGGCAAAACGCGAAGCGCTGTCGGTCATTTCACGCTGCTCTGGTGTTTCTCTAAACCCGCTTGCCGCACGCAGGTTGCGCCGTTGATACCTGACGAGCCGATGCACAACCTTGCTGTCTTGCAAATCGACGAGCGGACGATCTTCTTTTCTCGCTTTTGCTTTACCACGATGTTACGAACATGCGGTCTGGGCACGCATGGCAAAAAGGAATAGTGGCGCCACCACATGACAGAACACCAGTTTTCAGCCATCAATGCAGTGGAGAATTCGGCGGAACCAGCAGCCGACCTGTGGCGCCACGAAGTGCAGGCGCGCATTGCGGGCTACAAGAAACGTCGCGGCCGGCGGGTCGAGGGGGCCTTCTCCATGCGCTTCCCTTTTCCTGCCGAGGAGGTAGTCGAGCCGGTCGAGCCCGCCGAGGCAATGCCTGTAGTCGCCGAGGCAGCCTTGGAGGCCTCAACTCGCATTCCCGAAGAAGACTTGGTTCCCGGGCCACCAGTCCGGTTCTTCGAAGTCAGAGATCTGCTGCAGAACGATTCGACTGACGTCGTGGCGGAGCAGATCGCCGAGACCGAAAATGGTGCGCCAGGCGTGGTCGAGTTGGTACTTGAACCGCTTCCTGAACCGGAGCCCGAACCGTACATCGATACCGTGCCGCGGCCGCGGCCCAAAAGAAAGGTCATCGCTTTTCCGAGGCATCTCTCGGCTGCGCCGGAGACGGCCTACCGCCTGGCAGATCCGGTGATCTCGGAATCGCCGCGCATTCTCGATGTGCCCGAGGAACTGGAGGCGATTCCGACAACTCCGTTCCTGGATGGACTGCAACTCGATCAGGTCAACCCCGCCGATGCCTCCCGCGATCGGGAACACGTGGAGCTTCCGTTCCGGGCGGTACGGGTTTCACAGCGCGTATTTGCCGGAATCATCGATGTTACGGTGACCGGCGTTGGCGTGGCGGTATTTGCCGCGGTCGCCTTGAAGGTCCTCGCCAAGCCGCCGCTCACCAAGCCACTGATTCTGGGCTTAGTGGTTGCGGCAGGCCTGCTCTGGAGCGTGTACCAATATCTGTTTGTGGTTTACGCCGGAAGGACCCTTGGCATGATGGCGGCAAAGATTTGTTTGCGCACTTTCAAAGGAAAAGCGCCGAATCTGCGGCAACGGCGTCATCGGGTGCTGGGATTCTACCTCTCAGCGCTCTCACTCGGCATGGGACTGATGTGGATGTTCGTCGACGTGGACTCGTTGTGTTGGCATGACCGACTTAGCCAAACCTACCTCACGGATCGTCAGCCTTAAGTCGTACCATTCTAGAGCTACTGACAGCACAGGGGCGAACAGTGTAAATTTCAAGTTTGTATCATTGTCGGGCTGTTCCCTGATCGCGGTTATCCCGGGTTCTTAGGGAGGCAATTGACTCCGGGACGCTACGCCCCTTATGTCCACGCAGGCACCAAATTTGCAGCGGCCAGTAGTAAAGGTTTTCGTCGCCACCACGGTGATGCTGACCTTTATCTCGTTCTGGCGCGCCGCCGCCATCGTGCTAGCCGACCTGGCCTCGTCCGCGTATTACGTCGGTGGCGATGCCGAAAAAGTGATCGGCAAGAGCGCTCCGTGGTTCGTGCTCGCGGTGATGATCTTCAGCTACGCAGTGCGCGCTCTGTACATTGAGTCGAGCGCGATGTTTGTGCGCGGTGGCGTGTACCGCGTGGTCAAACAGGCACTGGGCGGGACGCTCGCGAAACTCTCCGTTTCTGCGCTGCTGTTCGATTACGTGCTGACTGGGCCAATCAGTTCGGTGGCCGCCGGCCAATACTTCGCTGGTTTTCTCGCCGATACGTTGCACCACATCGGTCATGACGTTCGCATCCCCGAGAACGCATTCAGCGCGGTGTTCGCGATCATCGTGACCATGTACTTCTGGTGGAAGAACATCCAGGGCATCCACGAGTCCAGCGAACGGGCGCTGCAGATCATGAAGATCACCACCGTCATGGTGGTCGTGCTCATCATCTGGTGTGTGATTACGATTGTGAAAACGGGAGCTCAACTTCCACCTCTTCCCTCTCCCGCCGACATGCACCACAATCACGAGTCGCTGGGATGGCTGCTGGGCACGTGGGCACAGAAGATCCCGATCATCATGCTGTTGGTCGGGTTCGGTCATTCCGTGTTGGCCATGAGCGGCGAGGAGTCTCTGGCCCAGGTCAATCGCGAAATCGAACACCCCAAGCTGAAGAACCTGGAGAAGACCGGGCTGGTGATCTTCCTGTACAGCTTGTTTTTCACCTCGCTGGTGTCGTTCTTCGCGGTGATGATCATCCCGGACGCGCAACGTTCCAACTACTACGCCAACCTCATCGGCGGATTGGCCATGAACGTCGTCGGCCCCTACACCGTGAGACTGGTTTTCCAGGGATTCGTGGTGCTGGTGGGGGCGCTGATATTGTCGGGCGCGGTGAATACGGCAATCGTCGGCGCCAATGGCGTTCTCAGCCGGATGGTGGAAGACGGCGTTCTCACCACGTGGTTCAAGAAGCCGCAGAAGAAATTCGGCACCAGCTATCGCGTGATCAACATGATCGCGCTGTTGCAGGTTTTGACCATCATCGCCAGCCGGGGCAACGTGTACCTCTTGGCGTCGCTGTACGCGTTCGGCGTGATCTGGAGCTTCTCGTTCATGTCGCTGGCCGTACTGGTTCTGCGTTATACATCGCCGGAAAAACGGGAATGGAAAGTGCCGGGAAACTTCCACATCCGTGGAGTGGAGGTACCGGTTGGATTGGGCATTATCTCCGTCGTACTGTTCTCCACGGCGCTGGTGAACCTGTTCACCAAGGAATTGGCAACCATCGCCGGCGTGAGTTTCAGCCTTGTCTTCTTCGTCGTCCTGACCATCTCGGAGCGCGTAGTGGCGGCAAAACATGCCACCGGCGAGTCAGGACTCGAGCAATTCAACGTGTCCGCCAACACCGAACTCAGCGCCCAGGCGATGGAAGTTCGCCCGGGAAACATTCTGGTGGCGGTGCGCGATCCCCACAACCTGTTTTATTTGCGGGATGTGCTGTCGCGGGTCGATACGATGAAGACCGACGTGGTCGTGATGACCGCCCGAATCTACCACCGGGAACACTCCTTCAGTGGCAACATCGAGATGGAGAGCAGCGAAGTTTTCGAGAAGTACGAGCAGGAGCTGTTTACCGCAGTCGTGACCGCGGCGGAGAAAGAAGGCAAACACGTTTCCTTGGTGGTTGTTCCCACCAACGATATCTTCGAAGGCATTGTCGCCACTGCCCAGCGGCTGGGTTCCACAGTCGTGGTTTGCGGCCTGTCGAACAAGTTGACTGCCGACGAACAGGGCAAGTTGACGGGCGACGCCTGGGAACGGCTGCCCGAGCCGCGGCCACGTCTCACGCTGGTGGTTGTCGGCCAGGATGGAACCCGGCATGAGTACCAACTGGGACCACACCGGCCGCGCGTGCGCAAGGAAGATGTCGACCTTCTGCACAGCCTCTGGAAAGAAGCGACCACCGATCCGAAGTTCCGCGAACTGCATCACTACCACGTGCTCAACGTGGCCCTTCAGGAGATGGAGCGGCGCATGCATGATGGCGCCCAGCGTGACGAGGTCATGAAGGACCTGCTGAGTGAGGTGCATCGTCCCTGCGGGCCCACCTTGCCCGATGAAGACGCGTCGTCGTCGAACTGAAATAGTTTGAATGACGAGACCTGCGCCGAATGGCTCACGGCCCCGGCTCTTGCTAACATCAGGGTGTGAGCAAAGATTCCAAGGTACGCGTCCGTTTCGCCCCCTCTCCCACCGGGCAGTTGCATGTCGGCAACGCCCGCACCGCACTCTACAACTGGCTGTTCGCCCGCAAGACCGGCGGGACCATGGTCCTGCGCATTGAAGACACCGACCTGGAGCGCAGCGAGTCCCGCTACGAAGATCAACTACTGGACGACCTCAAGTGGTTTGGCATCGACTGGGACGAGGGCCCCGACGTCGGCGGTCCGCACGCTCCTTATCGCCAGAGCGACCGTCTTGCGATCTACCGCGAGCATGCCGAGCGGCTGGTGAAAGAAGGCAAAGCCTATCTTTGCTTCTGCTCGCAGGAAGAGCTGGAGCGTGAGCGCGAGGCGGCGATGGCTGAGCAACGGTCTCCGCTCTACTCGGGGAAATGCCGCGGCCTCGATCCCGCTGAATCACAACGGCGGCGTGCCAGCGGCGAGGCGGCAGCGATTCGGCTGGCTATCCCGGAGCATCCTATCCGCTTTCATGACATCGTGCGCGGAATAGTCGAATTCTCTAACGAAGCGGTGAGCGATCCCATCATCCTGCGATCGAGCGGAATTCCGGTTTACAACTACGTGGTGGTCGTCGATGATGCGCTCATGGACATCACCCACGTGATCCGCGGCGACGATCATCTTTCCAATACGCCCAAGCAAGTCGCGCTCTACGAGGCGCTGGGATGGCCCGTGCCAGAGTTCGCGCATCTCTCGACGATCGTCGGCAGTGATGGTGCGCGGCTGTCTAAGCGCCATGGGGCGACCTCGATTGCCAACTTCCGCGAGATGGGAGTGCTCCCCGAAGCCCTGGTGAATTATCTGGCGCTGCTGGGCTGGGCTCCTACGGGCGGGAACCGTGAAGTCTTCACACCCGAGGACCTGACCAAAGAGTTCACGCTGGAGCGTGTCACGCCGTCAGCCGCTATGTTCGACATGGAAAAGCTCTACTGGCTGAATCGGCATTACATCAAGAACAGTCTGCCCGAGCGCATCGAAAAGCGGGCGGAGCCATACTTCATCAAGGCTGGCTTGCTGCCGGAGAATCCCGACGAACATACGCGCGCGTGGTTCAGCAAAGTGATCGCGCTGCTGGTGCCCTCGGTGAACAAACTCGATGAGTTGACCGAGCGTGCGGGACTCATCTTCCACGTCGATCCTGCAGCTGCGCTGAACGCGCCCGACAATGCCGAAGTGTTGGGAGCTCCGAAGGCGAACGAAGTGCTGGCAGCCTTTGCTGCGCAGGTCGAAAGCGACCCCTCGCCCATGACTCCGGAACGCTTCAAAGCAATTATGAATGAAGTGAAGGCGAAGACCGGAACCAAGGGCAAGGACCTCTATCACCCCGTGCGCATCGTGTTTACCGGATCGCATTCCGGGCCGGAGTTCGACAAGCTGGTTCCAATTCTCGAAGAGGGCTCACAGCTTCCTCTGCCGACGCATGTGATGAA
Source organism: Terriglobales bacterium (assembly GCA_036512955.1). Taxonomy (GTDB): domain Bacteria; phylum Acidobacteriota; class Terriglobia; order Terriglobales; family Acidobacteriaceae; genus DASRAA01. The sequence goes on along the minus strand of DATBZX010000161.1, from coordinate 8,704 downwards.
CACGCTCGAGAGGCTGGCGGCATTTAAGGCAGCGCGAGCCTTTTAACAGGCTGCGAGGAAACTGCGTTCCGGGAGTTTTGAAAGGGCATGGCTTCAGCCATGCCGTACAAGTTCTTTATTTTTGTCATTCCCCGCCGGCTTTCAGCCCGCGGGGAATCTGCTTTTCCGTGTCTTCGAAGCGTCCCAACTCGGGTTTACCCCAACGCTTTCTTCAGCGCGGCCCGCGCCAGGATGCGCGTTGAGTCCAGCGTCGGCAGTGGCGATGTGATGTCGTCGATCAGCAGCGGGATTTCCGTGCACCCCAGCACCACGGCGTCGCAGCCTTCGTGACTCAACCTGCCAATCACCTGCTGGAAGTAGCTGCGCGATTCCGCCGTGAAGATTCCGTTCACCAGTTCGTCGAAGATGATGCCGTCGATGCGGGCACGCTCTTCAGCGTCAGGTGCAAGATGCTCGATTCCTCCGGCACCCAGTATTTTCGGATACAGCGGACCTTCCATGGTGTATCGCGTGCCCGTGATGCCCAACTTGTGATAGCCACGTGACTGAGCCACAGCCGCCACTTCTTCCACAATGTGCAGCCAGGGCAGGGGCGAGCGGGGCAGCACGATATCGAGTGCGCGATGAATGGTATTATCGGGCGCAATAAGAAAATCCGCGCCGGCCCTCGACAGTTTATCGGCCGACGACAACATCAGTTCGGCAACACCTCGCCAATCGTCACGATGGATGTGCACCATGTACTCGCCGAGGCAGTGATTATGCAGGGAGAGTTCCGGATGCATATGACGTCCCATGAGCGGCTGGGCTTCGTCGCAAATGGTGCGATAGCACAATGCCGCCCCCTCTGCACTGCAGGCCACGATTCCGATGTGCTTGGACAAGGTTTTCTCCCGGTTGAAGCAAAAACTATCTAACCACGGATTTCCATGGATGACATGGACAAGAACTTAGACAATTTGGATTCTTGTTCTATCCGTGAAATCTGTGGAGATCCGTGGCTGCCTTTTGCTTTTAGAACTTCGCCAGATACTCGCGTTTTTTCGCTTCCGGCAGAAACGATGCGCGAAAGGAATTCTCCGCTAACCGCCGCAACTCAGCCTCACTGAAACCGAACACATCCTGGGCGATCTGGTATTCGCGAACTAATGACGTGCGGAACATGTCGGGATCGTCGGTATTCAGTGTCACCAGTACCCCCGCATCGAAGAGCTTGCGGAGGGGATGCTGCCCAACCGTCTCACAACATCCAGTTAAGACGTTGCTGGTGATGCAGGCTTCCAACGGGATCTGATGCTCAGCAAGGTAGCGAACTAATTCAGGATCATCAATCGCGCGCAATCCATGTCCGATGCGGTCCGCCTTCAAATCGCGTATAGCCGACCAAATGGATTCTGGCCCAGCAGTCTCGCCAGCGTGCACAGTCAACCGCAAATCATGACTCGCGGCGCGGGCATAGACCTCGCGAAACAACTCGGGAGCGGCACGTCGCTCATCACCGCCCAGACCAATTCCCACGATGGCGTCGCTGGTTTTCCGCAGCGCAACGGTTTCGTCGAGCACCCTCTGCGCGGCCTCGACTCCAAAGTGCCGGACCGCGTCACAAATCCAATACAGCGACATTCCAAAATCACGCTCTCCACGCTGACGTCCGCGCTCCAGTCCCTCGAACAACGGAGCGAACTCCCCGCCCCGCCAATGAATGACTCCGACGGAAACATACACTTCCGCATGCAGAACGTTCTGCGCGTGCAGCTTCTGCATCATGCGATAGGTGACGAGCTCATAGTCTTCGGCAGTTCGCAGCCGCTCGGTGACAGCTTTGAAAGCCAACAGGAATCCGGTGAAGTTCTTGTACTGATACAGTTCGCGGGCTTCCTCTTCGGTGAAAACGCGTCCGCTTTCTGCAATGTTGGTGTAGCGATTGTTCTGCGTAGAAAGCGGAGTGGGATGACGGCGGCTCAACTCCGCGAGCGTTGGCGGATCGACCGTGCCCTCAAGGTGCAAGTGCAGTTCGGCTTTGGGGAGCGAGCGAATGAACTCGCTGGGAGCGTTGGTTGGGCTAGGCTGATTCATCGGACGGAGCTGATTCATTCACCACGGAGACACGGAGGGCACGGGGAATCTATCTATTGAAATCCGCCGTGATCTCGGTGCCTGCCTGGTGATCCTCATATTTTTGGGTATGCCAAAGGCCACCTAACGCCGCCGGTCCTCGGGACAGAACTCGCTGCGATAACGGCTATAGAGCATATACACCGTGAGCCCAATGGCCAGCCACACGAAGAAACGGATCCACGTGAGGATCGGCAGACCCGACATCAGCAGCAGACAGAACATGACGCTTAGAATCGGCGCGGCGATCCCACCCGGAGCGCGGAAGCCGCGGCGGCGTTCCGGCTGCTTGTAGCGCAAGATGATCACGCCCAGCGAGACCAGCACGAAGGCGAACAGCGTTCCGATGTTCGACAGGTCGGCCAGTGTGCCGATGTCGAGAATGCCGCCAGGAATCCCCACGAGAAACCCAGCAATCCAAGTCGCAGTCGAAGGAGTGCGGAAGCGCGGATGCACGCGGCCGAAGAGTTTCGGCAGCAGGCCGTCGCGCGACATCGCGAACCATACCCGCGCCTGTCCCAACTGGAACACCAGCAGCGACGAGATCATGCCCATCATGGCGCCGAAGAGCACTGCCAGCCGGATCCAGTGCAGACTGTGCGACCCCGTCGTAATGCCGAGTTGCTTGAGGCTGTTCACCACTGGCGCAGCGTCGTCGATCAGGCGCTGCCACGGCACGATTCCCGTGAGCACCACGGCCACGGAGATATACAACACAGTGCAGACGATCAGCGTGGCGATGATGCCGATGGGCAGATCGCGCTGGGGATTCTTCGCTTCTTCAGCCGCCGTCGAGACCGAATCGAAGCCGATGTATGTGAAGAAAATGATGGAGCCGCCAGTGAGGATGCCGGACCATCCGTTGGGCGCGAACGGATGGTAGTTCGCGGGATGAATGTAGTGCATTCCCGCGAACACGAACGCCAGGATGGCCGCGATCTTCAGGATGACCATAATGTTATTGGTCTCAGCGGACTCGCGAATGCCACGCACCAGCACCACCGTCAGCAACATCACCACGGCGAACGCTGGAATGTTGAATCCGAAATGCCATCCCGGAGCGTAGAGCATGTTTCCCTGCAGGTCCGTCAGTCCGGAGGGCAAGTAAGCCGGCGATATCCAGCGCAGCGCGGGATGCCAGCCGAACCAGTCGAACATGTCCACCAAATGCGCTGCGAATCCTACGCTCACCGCCATATTGCTGACGGCATATTCCAGGATGAGGTCCCAGCCGATGATCCAGGCGATCAACTCGCCCATGGTGGCGTAAGTGTAGGTATAGGCGCTGCCGGCGATAGGAATCATCGATGCCAGCTCGGCGTAACACAGCGCGGTGAAGGCACAGACGATAGCCACCAGCACCAGTGATACCGCCAGCGCAGGCCCGGCGCCGGGGCGCCCCAGCGTCGCCATGTGATGCACGATGAAGTCGGCCAGGGGAGCGTTCAGGATCGACGAGGTATCGAACTTCTGACCCGCGATGGCGGTCCCGATTACGGTGAAGATGCCGGAACCGATGACCGCGCCAATGCCCAAGGCGGTAAGCGACCACGGGCCCAGTGTCTTCTTCAGCCGATGTTCCGGCTCCTCCGACTCGGAGATCAGTTTGTCGATCGACTTGCACGCGAAGAGTTGGTTCGCCAGAAAGTGCTCCCAAGGATGAAGGAATCGATGTCTCAGGATTCAAACAGAAACCCGAGGTACCGGGCAAGCGCAATGTGTCGCGCCTATTCGTTCTTGTACACCACGCCACCCTTCATCACGAATTTCACGCGTTCCAGCGTGGTGACATCCTGCAACGGATCGCCGTCCACCGCGATAATGTCGGCATAGTGATTGGGTTCAATCACGCCGACCTTGTCTGACCAGCCGAGTAGGTCGGCGTCATTGACTGTTGCTGCCTGGATTGACTGCAGCGGCGTCAGTCCCAGCTTCACCATGACCGCAAATTCGCGGGCGTTGAGTCCGTGGGGATAGACAGCCGCATCGGTGCCGAAGCCAACCTTCACTCCGCTGACGAAGGCATGCGCGATGTTCTTGCGTGCGGCGGGCATTACTTCCTTGGCCTTGGCCAGCATTTGCGGCGGCACGCCGGTCTTGGGTGCATTCTCCAGGAACCAGTCACCGAGATAAAGCGTCGGCACCAGGTAGGTGCCGTGCTGCTTCATCGCAGCGATTCCGGCGTCATCGATATAGGAGCCGTGCTCGATGGAATCGATACCTGCTTCGGTGGCCCACAAAATTCCCTGTGCGCCATGGGCATGGGCCGCGACTTTGCGTCCCAGGCGGTGGGCATCGGCAATGATGGCGCGCAATTCCTCCTGGGGTGTACTGAGAATGTTGTGGATTATCGCCCAGCGACAGAACTCCGCCGGTGGCGCAGATCTTGATGACGTCGGCACCGTACTTGATGACTTCGCGAACCTTGTGCTGCACGTTTTCCACTCCGTCGGCAACGCCGGCCTGGGTAGCGTGCCACTCGTATGGCAGCAGGTTGTCATCGCAATGTCCCCCGGTAATGATCAGCGCGGGACCGCTGGCGTCGATGCGTGGTCCGGGAACATCACCGGCATTAATGGCGTCGCGCAGCGCGATGTCGGCGAACTCGGTCGCACCGAGATTGCGGATGGTGGTGAAACCGGCCAGCAACGTGACTCGCGCGTTCTTGGCCCCAATCAGCGCTTCCCGGGGAACCGAGATCGCCAGGCGGTCGTAGCCGAACTTGGGATCGAATGTAATGTGCGTATGCGCGTCAATCAAGCCGGGGAGGACCGTCTTGTTCGACAGGTCGATGACCTTGACGTTGGCGTCTGCGGCCGCGCCCGAGTCGGGCCCGACGCTGACGATCTTGCCATCCTCGATCACGATTGCCTGGTTGGACAGGGTCTTGCCAGTCCGGACATCGAGGAGTTTTCCCGCGCGCACGATGGTGCGCGAGGGAGTTGGTGCAGCCTGCTGTCCGAATGCAGCGGTGCTAACCATGAGAGCAAGAAGCAGACAAACAAGAGATTTTGCCAGTTTCAATTTCATTGCCTTCCGTTCTTCAAATTGTGTTTTAAGCTCACTATTTTCCGGGCGCCAGGTTCTTCTCGAAGTGCTCGTCGATCATGTGGAACAGGTGCGTGCGCGCGTCACTTCCCGCAATGCCATGCGTCTTGCGGGGATACATCATCAACTGAAATTGCTTGCCCGAATTGATGAACGAGTTGGCCATCTGGATGGTGTTCTGCATGTGCACGTTGTCGTCACCGGTGCCGTTAACCTCCAGCAGGCTGCCGTGCAAGTCAGAAGCAAAGTTCACCGGCGAACTCTTGCGATAGCCATCCTCATTGTCGGTCGGCAGTCCCATGTAACGTTCGGTGTAGATCGAATCATAGTTGCGCCAGTCGGTCACTGGAGCTACCGAAACGCCGGCCTTGAAGAGGTCGGTCTTCTCCATGGTGTACAACGTGAAGTACCCGCCGTAACTCCAACCCCAGAAGCCCATCCGCGAACCATCGAGTTGCGGAAATTGCTGCAAGGCTTGCTTCACAGCAGCCATCTGGTCGTTGAACTCAACTTCGCCGAGGTTATGCTTGATCGCCAGAGCGAAGGCCTTGCCGCGGTTTGCCATTCCGCGGTTGTCCACATGCAAAACTGCGAAACCCTGGTGGACGAGGACCTGATCAAACAGATAGGAACTGCCGCCCCAGGAGTCACGAACGGATTGTGCGCCTGGCCCGCCGTACGGATTGACGATGAGAGGCGCTTTACCGCTTGCCATCATCGGTCCGCCGTTTGGTAGCGACAGCGTGCCCAGCAACGGCGTAGCGCCGTCCGCGACCTTGAACTCCACCGGCTTCGGCGGAATGAGGTTATATCCGGCGACGCTGCGTGACTGCCAGAACGCCGTACAATTTCCTTCGGTGGTGCACAGCGACATACTTGGAGGCGTGGTCAAGGCTGAATAGGTATCGACATAGGACTTGGTCTTCGCGGGGCCAAAGTTCGCTCCGTGCGTTCCATTCTCCTTGGACACGCGATGAAAATTCTTGCCATCCAGTCCCACGGAGAAGACGTTGGCCTGGCGCCAGTCGCCCTCGTTGGCGGTGAAGTAGACCACTCCCTGCGCTTCGTCGATGCCGTCAATGCTCTCCACTTCCCATTCGCCCTTCGTCAGTTGCGCCACCAATTTGGCTTCGGCATCGAGCGGCTTCTGCTTGTCGAACTGGTAGAGGTAAATGTGATTGTGGCCGTCGCGCCAGCTGTTCCAAAGGAAGCGGTCGCCCGAGGACAGCATTTCGAAATCAATCTCCGGATGCATGTCGATCCAGGCATCGGTCGTCTCGGTCAAAATGCGTTTTGACTTGCCGCTCTGCACATCCACGAAATAAATGTCGAGCCGGTTCTGTAACCGGTTCAAGGCCATCGCCCAGAGGAGGCCGTCGTGCACCCATCCGAACCGCGGGATGAGAACATTGGGGTCATTGCCCAGTGGCAAGTCGCCATCGCGCGCGCTGCCTGCCGAAATCCACTTCACCTTGCCGCCACCGGAAGACACAACCCCGATCCGCACCAGCGGATTCGGATCGCCCGCCTGCGGGTACTTCTCCATGTCGACGCTTGCATGGGTTGGGATCCAGTCGGTGATGGGATAGCTCGGCACATCTTTTTCGTTCATCTGCAGAAATGCAATCGAATGCCCGTCGGGAGACCAGAAATAGTTGCTGCGGGTGTAAAGCTCCTCTCGGTAGACCCAATCCACCTCTCCATTGAGGAGATTTTCGTCAGAGTCGCGGGTAATAGGTTGTTCTTCGCCCCGTTTGACATCGTGAACGTATAGGTTGTGCTTGCGTACATACGCGACGCGATCGCCGGCAGGCGAGAACTTGGGATCGACCACGGGGTCGGCGCTCGACGTGACCTGAACGGCGGTCCCGCTCTCCAGGCTGTAGTACCAGAGCTGACCCAGGGCATCAAACAGCAAGTGCCTCGAATCCGGAGACCAGTGGTAGGCCGCGATCGAGTAGCGCTGCGCCGCTTCCTTCTGGCGCTCATCCTTGATCGAACTGGAAGGAGGTGCCAGCGACGATAGCTTCTCGCTCGAAACCAGCACTGCCGGCTTGGCGTTGGCAAGGTCGAGGTAGTAGAGCGTCCCATGTTCGCCGCTGTCATCGCGCTGGACGTAGGCAACCTTCGAGCCATCCGGGCTCCACAGCACGGCCTCGGGAGCGCGCCCCAGAAGACCGCCGTCGGCAAAGATCGCTTCAATGGTTAGCTCCTTCCCCGCAGGCGCGGACATCGGTTTCGAAGGTTGATCTTGGCCAATCAGCGGCAAAATCAGTAAGAAGGAACAGATCAGTATCAGAACAAGGCACGTCTTCACTGCGGCTCCGAGTTGTAGCTAATGTAGGGAAGCAGTTTATCGCAAGGCACAAGGTGCGCGTCGTTTGAGCCACTTGTCACACCCGTTCAGTGGTCATGAACGCCGCCCGAGACGCCACCTCGCCGAACTGTGACGGGAGTCTAACGAGTCAGTTGCTGAATGCGGAACAATTCAAGTAGCGCGATCAGGATACCGAAGCCGAAGTACAGATTACGGGCGGTCTCCCTGGAAATGACAGGGGGCAACTGCAAGCCGCGCTGGCGAAAGGTGAGAACCAGGGAGTTCTCCCCCGCGACGATGAAATCAGCGATTGGTTTGTGGAAACCTGCGATCAGAACACCCAGGCATAACCGGGCGATTTCGAGTGGCATGACGACATCGTAGACATGTGGCCGCGGCCCGCTCAATACAACTAAAGGCTCACCGTCTCCTATTCTGGACGTTCCGGGACGCGCGGGGCAGTCCGTTCCTTGCATGCTAGAATCCAGTCAGGTTCCCCAGGGTGTAATGACTTCCGATCTTCAAAATCTTATCGAACTGCAGCAGATTGACTCCCAAATCGCTGCGCTGAAGGCGGAAATTGCCGCCCTGCCGAAGCATGTTGCCCAGATCGAAGCCAAACTTGCGGCTGCCAAGGCCAAAGTAGAGGCCACTCTTGCGGCTGCCAAGGCTGACGAGGGCGCCCGCCGCAAGCACGAATCGGACATCCAGGACCAGCAGCAGAAGATCAGCAAGTACCGCGACCAGTCGCTCAACGTCAAGACCAACCAGGAATACAAGGCGCTGATGGAGGAGATCAAGTTCGCGGAGCAGAAGATCGCCGCTTCCGAGGACAAGATCCTGGAAATCATGGTCGCCGCCGACTCCCGCAAGGAATCCCTGAAGAAAGCGGAAGCGGAACTGAAGGCCGATACCGCCGAGAACGACCGCGAAAAAGAAGAGGCTCGCCAGCGCACCGCGGTGGACGAAGCGGCTCTCGCGGAACTCACCACCCGCCGCAATGCGCTTAGAACCGGCGTCAGCGAAAACGCGCTCCGCCACTATGATCGGCTGCTGACAACGCGTGGCACCGCATTGTCCCCTGTTTACGAAAATCAATTGTGCTCGGCTTGCAGCGTCATGCTCCGTCCCCAGGTATTTCAGGAGGTCATGACCAACGAGCAGTTCATGACCTGCGATTACTGCAAGCGCATCTTGTACTACATTCCGCCCCCGCCCAAGCCG
>DATBZX010000160.1:0-7289 GCA_036512955.1 Terriglobales bacterium | reverse complement strand
TGGTGGTTGTGGTCGGGCACAGCAACACGCTGCCGGAGATTATCGCGGGATTGGGAGGGCCGACGGTAAAGATTGCTGATCCCGAGTACAACAACCTCTTCGTACTGACGGTGGGAGATGCAAAGAGTTCTCTGCTAAGACTGCATTACGGCGACTCGACCCCGGTTCCATCCCCAAACGGAAGCATGCAAAACATGATGGGCGAGCCGGTGAAGTAGCTTCGGCATGTCCGTCGTTTACCGTTCCACTTTCCAAATCCATTTATCGGCGGCTATTGGCGTAAAACCCGCCATTTTTTCCAGCAGCCGTTCAGGATCGCGATCTTCCAGCACCAGTCGGCGGTTCTCCTCGCGCAGAAATCCTTCGCGTACCGCGTGGTCGAACAACTCGAGCAGGGGATCGTAACAGCCGTTCACGTTGAGTAACCCGCACGGCTTGGCGTGAATGCCGAGTTGCGACCACGTCACCACCTCACAAAACTCCTCGAAAGTGCCGAAGCCGCCTGGCATGGCGATGAATCCGTCGGAGAGGTCGGCCATCAGCGCCTTGCGCTCGTGCATGGATTGAACGATGCGTAAGTCAGTCAGGCCCAGGTGGCCGACTTCTTTGGCCATCAGCGATTCGGGGATCACACCGATGACGCGCCCGTTCGCCTCAAGAACGGAATCGGCCAGCACGCCCATCAATCCGATATTTCCGCCGCCATAGACGAGTTCGATGCCGCGCCCGGCCAGCAGGCGGCCCATGGCGATGGCAGCTTCCCGGTAGGAAGGGCTCGTTCCCGAATTGGAACCGCAGAAGACGCAAATTCGTCGGAAGTTCATGAGCCTCTTTACGCGATGGATTAGGCTGACAGTTTACCGGACAGGCGTTGCGCCCCGTCTGCAACTATTTCTGGACAATCTGAATCGTTTGATAATTCTTATCATCTGATATCTATGCGCCGGGAAACTTACAACGAGTTTCGCCACTTGTGCCGCGTGCACGACCTGGCAGCGACCCACCAGAGACAAAAAATCTACGAAGCGCTGGTGTCTCGGCCCGGGCATTATTCGCCGGAGGAGATCTACGACCAGGTAAAACAAGACCTGCCGTCGATCTCGCTCGCGACGGTTTACAAGAACCTGAAGACCTTTGTTCAGGCCGGCATGCTACGCGACGTGAGCCCCCACCATGGGCCCTGGCGCGTGGATGCCAACACCGCACCCCATCATCATTTGATCTGCACCCGCTGCCATTCGATCTCCGACCTCGACATCGATCTTCTCCAACCTGTGAAGTTGCAGGGCCGTCTGCCTTCCGGATTCCGGCTGGAGAAGTTCAATGTCGAGGTGCAAGGTACTTGCAAGGCGTGCTCAGCCGTCGCGGCCGGCGAGAATCGAACGCGCGCAAACCCCAGGCTGGGGCAGTAGTTCGTTACAGTTTTTTACCCGATCGTTTCTTGACCAATTCGAAGGAGGGTAAGCAAATGGATAACAGACCCACCGCGGACGCTCCGCCGCCCGTTCCCACTAAGCAGGAACAACAAGTTGCAGGCGAAGCCAAGTGTCCGTTCTCGGGCGACGCTCGCAGACATACGGCTGCTGGGGCCGCGAACAATGCGGAATGGTGGCCCAATCAGCTGAGCCTCGACATCCTGCACCGGCATTCATCTTTGTCTGATCCCATGGACAAGGAGTTCAACTATGCCGAGGAATTTAAGAGCCTCGACCTAGATGCTGTGATCAAGGACCTCCGTGCCTTGATGACTGATTCGCAGGAATGGTGGCCTGCCGACTTTGGCCACTATGGGCCGTTTTTCATTCGTATGGCGTGGCACAGCGCCGGTACCTACCGTATCGGCGACGGCCGCGGCGGGGCGGGCTCTGGCGAACAACGTTTCGCGCCCCTCAATAGTTGGCCTGACAATGTGAACCTCGACAAGGCGCGCCGCCTGCTCTGGCCCATCAAGCAGAAGTATGGCCGGAAGATCTCCTGGGCCGACCTCATAGTTCTCACCGGTAACGTCGCATTGGACTCGATGGGCTTCAAGACCTACGGCTTCGCCGGCGGTCGCGAAGACGTTTGGGAGCCCGGAATAGACATTTATTGGGGATCGGAGGGCAAGTGGCTGGCAGACGAACGCTACAGCGGCGATCGTGACCTCGAGAATCCTCTCGCTGCGGTTCAGATGGGCCTGATTTACGTCAATCCGGAGGGGCCCAATGGCAATCCCGATCCCCTCGCTGCGGCACGTGACATCCGCGAGACGTTCGCCCGCATGGCGATGAATGACGAGGAGACGGTTGCTCTCATTGCCGGCGGGCACACCTTCGGCAAAACCCACGGCGCCGCCGATCCGAACAAGTATGTCGGCCCCGTACCCGAGGGCGCTCCCATCGAGGAGCAGGGGCTTGGCTGGAAAAACACCTTTGGCACGGGCAGTGGGGATGACAGCATCGGCAGCGGCTTGGAAGTCACTTGGTCCACGACGCCGACCAAGTGGAGCAATAACTTCTTTGAAAACCTGTTCGGCTACGAATGGGAACTGACCAAAAGTCCGGCCGGCGCGCACCAGTGGACACCGAAGAATGGCGCAGGCGCCAGTACGGTGCCGGATGCCCACGATCCATCAAAACGTCGCGCGCCATCCATGCTGACCACAGACCTCGCGCTGAAGATGGACCCGAACTATGCGCCGATTTCGAAGCGTTTCCACGAGCAACCGCAGGAGTTCGCAGATGCCTTCGCCAAGGCTTGGTACAAGCTGACGCACCGCGACATGGGGCCTCTCTCGCGCTATCTTGGTCCGCTCGTTCCCAAGGAGCCGCAGATCTGGCAAGACCCTGTTCCTGCCGTTGATCACGTATTGATCGACGACAAGGATGTTGCCGCTTTGCAGGCGAAGATTCTCGCATCCGGACTGTCGATCTCGCAGTTGGTCGTGGCTGCCTGGGCGTCGGCGTCGTCGTTCCGTGGCTCCGACAAGCGTGGTGGAGCGAACGGGGCGCGCATTCGCCTCGCGCCGCAAAAAGACTGGGAAGTGAATCAGCCGGCCGAACTGGCCAAGGTCCTGCAGAAACTGGAGGCGATCCAGAAGGACTTCAACAGTTCGCAGTCCGGCGGGAAGAGGGTTTCGCTGGCTGACCTGATCGTTCTGGGCGGCTGCGTAGCCGTCAAGGAAGCTGCGAAAAAGGCCGGGTACGATGTGAGGGTTCCTTTTTCGCCGGGGCGCACCGATGCTTCGCAGGAGCAAACCGATGTGTACTCCTTCGCCGTAATGGAGCCGAAAGCAGACGGGTTCCGCAACTACCTCCGGACGCGAAACGGAGTCTCGCCAGAGGAACAGCTGGTGGACAAATCTCAATTGCTGAAGCTGACGGCCCCCGAAATGACCATTCTCGTCGGCGGTCTGCGCGCCCTCAATGCGAACTTCGGGCAGTCCAAGCACGGCGTCTTCACCAAGCGACCCGAGACGTTGACCAATGATTTCTTCGTCAACCTGCTCGACATGAATACGACGTGGCACCCCTCCACTTCATCGGAAGGCGTGTATGAGGGACGCAATCGCAAGACGGGCGAAGTCAAGTGGACTGGCACCCGTGTTGATCTCATCTTCGGTTCGCACTCCCAGCTCCGCGCGCTCGCAGAGGTCTACGCATCGGACGACTCGAAGGAGGCGTTCGTGAACGACTTCGCGGCTGTATGGGGCAAAGTGATGAACCTTGATCGCTACGATCTCGCCGCGGCGAAAAAGCGGGCTGTCCACTAGGTACCAACCGAAGGGTGGTGTTTCAAAATGAAACGCCACCCTTTGGGATCTTTGGTCGTGCTTCTTAACTTGGCAACGACCGTTCTACAATAATTCCACCGGGCGAAGTGGAAACGGGCTCCGCGGGGACGCAACCCTGCTGAGGAATAGTCCGGGCGGAAAGCGCCTTCCTGCGTTTAGGGCTGAACCAAGGCACTTGACATCGACCTTCTTTCCCCCGTGTGGTTACGGGCTATGCTGCCCGAGGGCTTTCATATGGAGAAGCTCGACGGCGAAGTGCGGGGCACCAGTAGGGTGTGTATTACGAAAGAACAACAAGCGGAATTAATTCTATTCATCATGGAGAGTGAACCAACATGTTAGGTGTAGGCGAGAAGTTTCCCGATTTTAGCGTCACTGCAACCGTTAGCCTCGAAAAGGGCAAGGAATTCGCAACCATCACCGACCAGGACTACGCCGGTAAGTGGAAGATTTATTTCTTTTGGCCGAAAGACTTCACCTTTGTTTGTCCGACCGAAATCGCCGCCTTCGGCAAGTTGAACAGGGAATTCCACGACCGCGATGCTCAGATCCTCGGTGGGAGCACCGACTCGGAGTTCGTACACCACGCGTGGCGTACTCATCATGCCGACCTGAGGGACCTGCCGTTCCCCATGCTGGCCGACATCAAGCGTGATTTGTGCGGACAGCTTGGCATCCTCGACGAGAAAGCCGGCGTAGCCCAGCGCGCTACATTCATTGTCGATCCGGAGAACATCATTCGCTTCGTATACGTCACCGACCTGTCGGTCGGCCGCAATCCGCAGGAAGTTCTGCGCGTACTCGATGCACTGCAGACCGACGAACTTTGCCCCTGCAATTGGCAGAAGGGTCAGGAAACCCTGCACGTCTAACTGGTAACTGGCGGGACCGCGTCCGCGGGCCCGCAAAGCTATTATTACTTTTGTTATAAGTCACGTTCGGAACGCGCCTTTCCGGCGCACCGGGGAGCAAGATGAGTCTCGACATTTTGATGGATACACTCCCTTCCTACGCCAAGGACTTGAAGCTGAATTTCTCCAGCGTGGTCCGGCAGCAGACCGACTTGAGCGAACAGCAGTTGTGGGGAACCGTGGTGGCCTGCGCCATGGCCTCGCGCAACGAAGACCTGACCGCTGCGGCCATTGCAGAAGGCGCTAAGTACCTGACGCCACAAGCTTTAGAAGCCGCTAAGGGCGTTGCGGCGATTATGGCGATGAATAACATCTTCTACCGCTTTCTGCACCTCAGCTCCAACCAGAAGTACGGCACCATGCGCGCCGGATTGCGCATGAACGTGATCCGCACGCACGGCATCGATCAGCTCGATTTCGAGCTGTGGTGTACCGCCGTGTCAGCAATCAACGGCTGCGGCGCCTGCGTGGACTCGCACGAGAAAGTTCTTCAGAATAAAGGCTTTGGCGAAGAAAAGATCCTGGCCGCCGTACGCGTGGCGTCCGTGATACATGCCATCGCGGTTGTCCTCGACACCGAGCGGGTCGCGGCGAGCGAGCCGGTTACGGCATAGTTGTTCGTGTTATTTGTACAACGACATAACAAAGCGGCGAGGACTAGCCCCGCCGCTTTTCCATCAAGAAACAACTCAGTGTCCGTCGAGACAGCCCCTCTGCCCGCTGCTGTTGGGATAGCCTGTGCCAGCCGTATAAGCAGCGTTTGACCACTCGCCCTGCAGCTTCCACTTGTTGCCATCCGGGAAGGTCACGTAGGGGACATTGAAGGTCCAAGCGCACTTGTCGCCATTCTCGGCGCCGCTGGAATCGTACCAGGCACCGGGACTAGCCGGATCGCTGCGCGCCTCTGACAGTTCGTGTGCGGACACGTTCGCCAGTGCCGCGAGTCCCTGAGAGTGGCCGGTCTGGGTGTCGGCAGGGTCGCATCCCGCATCGCCATCGAGCTTGAAGAAGAAAGCGAACTGAACGGTCGTCCCGCCGCATGTTCCCGCGCTATGCCAAGCGCAGTATCCCGCGTTGCCGCGGGGAACGTCGGTATACACCGGGTAGTAGCCGTTGCCGGTGGTGTCGGGAGAGGTGATGACCTTGCACACTTCGGCGAGAATGGTCGAAGTGTTTCCGCCGCCTGACGCTGTTGTGCCATCTACGATGTGACCCAGATAAGCGTCGGTCGGTCCAACCTGACCGTTGGTGCCGGTATATTCATCCACCGTTTTGGCATAGTTGGAGTTGTTGAGGCCGGTGTAATAAGTGTCGATGCCGGTGATTTTGTCACCGGTGTAAGTACCCCAACTGGTACCCCAGAAGATTGCCCGGACATTTGACGTGGGCATGATCTTTCCGCCGTGGTAGGTCATATTCGGAGATCGCCTGGCACGAGGAAACGTCAGGCCTGGGTCGACGTCGCGAGCCCAGGTGATGCCAAGGATGGTTGGATTTGAGGCCGTCGAAGTATCGGCCTGTCCGAATGCGGAAATCGCGGTGAGGGCAACGAGCAACAGCAGTGAGATCTTTCGCACGTACTTCCTCCAAGTTGGCTGACGCCATAAATTGTGCCTAATGTGATTTATCAGGCAGGAATAATTACCGACTGCCGTCGATCAAGCCCGTATGATCGCGATCCCGACAAGGGTGCTGGTAGTTTCTGGTCTGAAAGTTGGGATGTCAATTCCACCAAAGAGGCGGTGTGTGTGGTCCGCCGAGCTGGATTTGTCTCGTTGTCAGGGTGAATTTTCGCCGTCCGGAACCAGAATTCTCACCAGAGAAAGGGGCGACGGCCAACCCGTTGTCTGGTGCATAGTCCACTTAGGTGTAATCCTAATAAGATCAACAAATTGAAACAGTTACGGAAAAACATGTGGAACAGCCAGTAATCACCACTGGTCTCTTGTCACAGCGACTTGTGATCTTTGCACTTGTTGGATGTGCGCTGTCCGCAGTCTGCTAGAGAGTATTTGGAGCAGAAGCCTCGCCGACCGCAATCCTGCGCATATCGCAGGAAGGGTTGAAACCGGCTGGGTGCTGCGATCTTTCTCTGGTCACGCAGCGACGTGACGGAGCGCACTGCACGGAGTGCGGAATCGCAACGCTCAACGCGAAGGAGGCTCGTGGCCCACGGATGCGCGCCCAGCGTGCGCCGGCCGTTCTTCGGGGATACACCGTGAAGGATAGGGGGACGTCGTGCTTTCACCATATGGGCTGGACATTATTGAAAATTGCCTGACCTGCAAAATGCGGGTCGACCATATTTTTTGCGATCTTCCCGCCGTTGCCCTGCAGTCATTTGAAAATATTAAGTACGCAACAGCATATCCCAAGGGAGCCGTTCTATTTGTCGAGGGCCAATCGCCGCGCGGCATTTTCGTGTTGTGCAAGGGACGGGTCAAACTTTCGATTTGCTCGACCGATGGCAAGACGCTGATCTTAAAAATCGCCGAACCGGGCGAAGTCCTGGGACTCAGCGCTTCCGTCAGCGGCAAGCCCTATGAACTGACCGCAGAAACCGTAGATCCCTGCCAGATCAATTTCGTGAAGCGGGAAGACTTTCA
>DATBZX010000159.1:0-11131 GCA_036512955.1 Terriglobales bacterium | reverse complement strand
GGACAAGAAGAACACCTACGGCGCGAAGTTTGTTTCCGCTGGATTCGTGTCGCCCTATCCCGCCGGTATCGCCGTCGTGAAGCATGAGGGCGGCGACGCGTTGCTGGTGGCCGAAAACCTGGCCGATGACGCGGTGCTGATCGATGTGCGCGATGGCAAGGTCCTGCAGCGCTTCGACCTCGGACGCGGCAAGGTTACGCCCGCCACGTTCCCCTACGAAGTTGTACTGAACCGCGATGGCACCCGTGGTTGGTGCTCGCTATGGAATGGTTCCGGTGTGGCGGAACTCGATCTTCGGTCTGGAAAAGTGGTGCGGCAAATTTCTTTGCTGCCGCCTAAAGAAGAAACTGACGCGTCGTCGCATCCCACCGCTCTATTGCTCAGCCCCGACGAGCGGCAACTTTACGTAGCGCTTGCCAATCGAGACCGCGTCGCGGTGATCGCGACGGCGGATGGCAAAGTCGCTCGTTATCTCGACACTCGCCTGCCCGGGCAAACCTACGGCGGGAACTACCCGATCGCCTTGGCACAGTCAGCCGACGGGAAGCAGCTCTACGTAGCCGACTCGACTTCGGACGCAGTGGGGGTATTCGATCTGCGTGAAACTCGCGGCGGCCCCGCCAACGCCAATCAGGATCGCGCTGTTTACTTCATTTCCACCGAGTGGTATCCCACGGCACTGTCGATCAAGGGCGATGAATTGTTGGTGGCGACAGGGAAGGGAAGCGGGACCGGTCCCAACTCCGGCACCGAAACGGTGGCCCTTCGCGGCAACAAACCTCAGCACCCCTACATCGCCTCGCTGATCCGCGGCTCCGTGGCGCGCGTCAACCTGCACGATGCGGAGCGCGATCGCGAGGCCTTGACCGCAGAAGTGGTGCAGAGCAACCGCATGCACGGCCGCACGGATCAAATCAGCTTCCAGCGCGGAGGCAATCCCATCCATCACGTGATTTACATCATCAAGGAGAACCGCACCTACGATCAGGTCTTCGGCGACATCAAGGAGGCTAATGGCGATGCGTCGCTGGTAATGTATGGCGACGATATCACCCCCAACCTGCACAAACTTGCCCGGCAATTTGGAGTGCTCGACAACTTCTACGATAGCGGAGAAGTTTCCGGCGATGGGCATCCGTGGTCGATGGCGGCTATTACGACCGACTACAACGAAAAGGCGTGGCCCATCGCATATCGCGGAAGAGAACGCGAGTATGACTCCGAGGGCACAGTGGGCAACATTGTTCCGCTCAACGAAAACATTCCAGATGTTAACGAGCCATCGACCGGTTACCTGTTCGACAATCTCGCGCGGCATAGATCTACCTATCGCCACTACGGCGAGTACATCGAAACCCATTGGTGCGAGGATCTGGAGCAGAACTACACTCCGGCGGCAACCGGTGCGCCCAGTGGCAACACGCCGAAGTGCGAGCGTCGCGACATCAAGCCCGGCGAAGACTTGCCCGCTCAGTTGGGATCCGGCAAGAGCCCTTACCAATACGTGATTCCGTTGATGGCCTACAACGTTCCGGTCAAGGCGGATCTGCGCCATCATTTCGATCCGGCCTATCCCGACTTCAAAGTAGAGTTCCCGGACCAATTCCGCGTGGATATATTCCTGCGTGAGTTTACTGAGTTCGTCGCCGCTCGCAAGAGCGGCAAGGGAGAACAGTTGCCCAACTTCGCGCTGGTGCGTCTGCCCAACGACCATACCGCCGGAACCAAGGTCGGCTCGCCGACTCCGAATGCGTGCGTCGCCGACAACGACTTGGCAGTAGGGCGCGTGGTGGAAGCCATCTCCAACAGTCCCTACTGGGACGACACTGCGATCTTCGTGCTCGAAGACGATGCGCAAGATGGCGCTGATCACGTTGACTCCCATCGCAGCATCGGCCTGGTCATCAGCAAGTATTCGCCGCTCTCGCCCCAGCCCTTCGTCGATCGCAACTTCTACACCACGGTAAACACGATTCACACCATGGAGACGCTGCTCGGCCTCCCACCCATGAACAACAATGATGCCCACGCCGCCGTCATCGCCCCGCTGTTTTCCGGGACGGGTGACCAACCGGCATTCAAAGCCGACTATCGAAATCGTGACAACGGCATGATCTATCAGGCCAACTCGAAGTCTGCTCCCGGCGCGAAGGAGTCGGCAGCGCTCGATTTCTCGGTTGCCGATGCGGCCGATACCGAAAAGCTTAACGCGATTTTGTGGCGTGCGGCCAAGGGTGATGCCGCCATGCCCGAACCGCGCCATACCGTGTTTCCCATTCCACCGGGAGAAAAGTAGCAGCGCGAATGGTTCGTTCGGCGGCACCCTATTAACGAGCGAGGTTCGCAATTTAGCTTGTTGAACTCGGCTTCGTCCGATGTCGTTGATTCCGCACGATTCATCGCTCCTTGTGCACGGAAGTGCCGTCTTCTGTGACCATCTCGGGTGATGGCGCAAGCTGGTTCTGCATTAGAATATAGATCTGAGATTACGTCGGGGTAACGCGCCATAAGCAGCGAAGAAAAACCTAACGGTTCCGGCAAGCGCCCGGAACATCCTGGAGATGGTGGCGCCACCGGAAAATCGGGTGGACATCATTTCGACAGGTCTTCGGACAAGGGCGAAAGAAAGCCAGAGACTCCTCTGTTTTCGACCCCTGCCCCGGGATTCCTGGCCCAGGTGCGGACCGCCGAGATGCTGCGGGAAGCCATTCTGCGGCATGTTCGCTATACTCTCGTCCGGCCGACTTCCGACCTCAAAGCAGCCGACTATCTCAAGCCGGTATCGCTCGCCATTCGCGACCGCATCGTCGATCGCATGCTCGAGACCGAGTCCCGCTTCCGCCACAAGGACGCCAAGCGCCTCTATTACCTCTCCATGGAATTTCTCATGGGCCGTCTCCTGGGCGACAACCTGTCGAACCTTCGCATCGAGGAGTTGTGTCGCGAAGTTCTGGCGGGGTTTGGCATCGACCTCGACGATGTTCTCGAGAGCGAATCCGATGCCGGCCTTGGCAATGGTGGTCTGGGCCGTCTGGCAGCGTGCTTCCTGGAATCGCTGGCCACGCTGGGCATGCCCGGCTACGGCTACGGCATCGACTACGAGTACGGTCTGTTCAAACAGGAGATCTTCAACGGATTCCAGCGCGAGAAGCCCGACCGCTGGAAAGCCAGCGGCACGCCGTTCCAGATCGAGCATCTCGAAGAAGCCATCAGCATTCCCATGTATGGCCGTATGGACTCGCAGCGTGACGATGACGGCAACCTGAAGCAGACTTGGATCAACTACAAGATTGTGCTGGGAGTTCCAACTGACATCCCGATCGTTGGTTATCTCGGCCAAACCGTGAACTGGTTGCGCCTGTTTGCCGCGCGCGCCTCGGAAGACTTCGACATCGACATCTTCAATCGCGGAGATTACCTTCGCGCCGTCGAACAAAAGATTGGCAGCGAGAATATTTCTCGCGTGCTGTATCCGTCCGATACCGCGATGGCCGGCAAGGAACTGCGCCTGGTGCAGGAGTACTTCCTGGTTGCCTGTGCGATTGGCGACATTATGCGCCGTTTCCGCCAGCAGCATGACGATGTCGAACTTTTGCCCGTCAAGGCCGCCATCCAGATGAACGACACGCATCCCAGTCTCGCGGTAGCCGAGTTGATGCGCGTCCTTCTCGACCAGTACGGCTTGCCTTTCGAGAAAGCTTGGGACATCACTCGCCGGACCCTGGCTTACACGAACCACACGCTCCTTCCCGAGGCCTTGGAGAAGTGGTCGGTGCCATTAATGGAAAAAGTCCTCCCCCGGCACGTCCAGATCATCTTCAGCATCAACTACCGCTTCCTGAAAGAAATTCAGCTCGGGGCGGTCATCGACGGCGAGAAGCTGCGCAAGATGTCGATCATCGAGGAAGGCTACGAGAAGCACGTGCGCATGGCGCACCTCTGCATCGTCGGCAGCCATTCGGTGAATGGCGTTTCAGCCCTGCACAGCGACCTTTTGGTGAAGTCCCTGGTCCCCGAGTTCGCCGAAATCTGGCCGGAGAAATTTAATAACAAGACTAACGGTGTGGCCCCGCGGCGCTGGTTGATGAAGGCCAATCCTGGGCTTACCGATCTCATCAGCCGCACTCTCGACGAGCAGAAGTGGATCACCGACTTAAGCCGTCTGCGCGATCTCGAGCCATTTGCCGACGACCCGGAATTCCGCGAGGCCTTCAAAGAGGTCAAGCGCCAGAACAAGCTGAAGCTAGCCGGTGCTATCCAGACCCAGGTCGGGGTCGTGGTTAATCCCGATTCCATTTTCGACGTACAGATCAAGCGAATTCACGAATACAAGCGCCAACTGCTGGCCGTCATGAACGTGATTCATGATTACCTGCGCATTGTCGATCACGGGGAAACACCGGCCGCATCCCGGACCTATGTATTTGCCGGCAAGGCGGCGCCCGGCTACTGGGCCGCCAAGCAGATCATCAAGCTCATCCACAACGTCGCGGATGTGGTGAACAATGACGAGCGCGTAAAAGACGCCATCAAGGTAACGTTCTTGCCGGACTACCGCGTGTCACTGGCGACGCTGATCATTCCCGGAGCCGATCTCAGCGAACAGATCTCCACCGCGGGAATGGAAGCCTCAGGCACAGGCAACATGAAGCTGTCGATGAATGGTGCTCTTACGATTGGCACCTGGGACGGCGCCAACATCGAGATTGCCGAAGAGGTTGGCCTCGACAACATCTTCATCTTCGGCTTGCGCGCCGAAGAGATTCTCGAAATGCAGCAGAAGGGCACCTATAATCCGCGCGAGCGTTACGACAACGACGCCGACGTGCGGGAGGTCATGGACGCTCTAGCCTCGGACCGTTTCTGTCCCAACGAGCACGGCCTCTTCCGCTGGATTTTCGACGAACTCGTCCATCGCGGTGATCGCTACTATCATATTGCCGATTTTCCCAGCTACGTGGAAACCCAGAAGCGGATCGCCCGGGAGTATGGCCAGGGTGATATCTGGTATCGCAAATCAATTCTCAATGTGGCTCGCATCGGAAAGTTCTCCAGCGATCGCACCATCTTGGAATACGCCCGCGACATCTGGCACATCGGACCCCATGAAAAAGCGGCGCCCGTCGCCAAGGCCGGAGCCAAAGTACACACTCCCTCCCCACCAGTGCCTTCGGCCGTGAACGGAGAAGCTATCCCCGTGGTCGAGCTCACGCCGGAAGCCGAGGCTAATTCCGTCACCGAGTGACGTTGGTCCAATTTCTAAGCGATGTCTTCTGCAGCAAATGATGTGCCTGCGGTAGCGGAGTCGCTGTCCGTCATGACACCCTCGACTGGATAGCCGAGGTCTTTCCATGCGTGATATCCGCCTAGCAGGGGACGCACGTTGCGTATGCCGAGGCGGCGAAGTTTCAGCGCCACACGGGCGCTGGTGGCTTCGTTGGGTCAAGTACAGAACAGCACGATTTCGCCGTCGCGCGTGATTTCGCTGTGCCGGCTCGCCAGATCTTCGGGCGAGATCCGCAGTGCTCCAGGCAGGGTTTGCGGGTCTGGCAGCAAGTCGAGCGGATGCCGCAAATCAATGATGGTTACGGCTTCGCCCGCGTCCAACTTGCTCTTGAGATCGTCGGGAGTGATACGTACTCCGGCCACCGCTTTCAGGAAGCGACGGCGCTCATAGAATTTGTACGCAACATACCCGCCGATTCCGCCGAGCACCAGCACCAGCGTCCATGAACCAAACTGCGCGATGTCCTGTGCAACGCGATCGAGTTGCCGGCTGAACATTAGTCCCAGTCCGGCAAATGCGCTTGACCACAGCAATGCTCCCAGCCAGTCGAACAAAAGGAATTGTGCTAATCCGATGCCCGCTGTCGCCGACAGCGCCGGAGCGGCGGTATTGAGTCCGGGAACGAACTTGCAGATCAAAAGCGTTTGCAGCCCGAACCGGGTGAACGTCGATTCCGTGCGCCTGACGCACGAGTCGGGCTCCAGTGCGATCCTGCACAAGAAGTTGAGGACGACGGGTCCCTTGCGTTTGCCGAAGAAGTACCAGAATGTGTCGCTGACCAGCGAACCCGTAGCTGCAACGATTACTACCAGAGCGAAGCTCAACTGGTGTTGCCCGGCCAACGCGCCTGCCGCCAGGAGCAGTGGCGTCGCTGGAATCGGCAGTCCCGCCTGTTCGAACAGTACCCAGAAAAACAGCAGAAGATAGCCGTGTTGCACTACGAATTGCAGGGTCTCATCCATGGAGTCGCTACCGGAAAGCTTGAAATAATCTGATGCCGGAGGACGACGAAAGATTCCGCCGGGATGCAAGCCGATCTAGTGTGCGGCAACTGCCGCTTCATAATCCGCCGCCACCTCGGCAGGCTTCCACTGATTGCCCGGGTACGCTTTCGCAACCTTGCCGTCCCCGCCAATGAGGACCGTTTGCAGTCTGTGCACAATCTGGCCTTCCTTCAGGTTGTAGGAGAGCCCAAAGAAGTCCGCGACTTTGCGCACTTGCTCAGGAGAGCCCGAAGCGAACTGCCAGTGCTGAAAATCCGGATCGAGATCTCCGGCATACCGTTTGCCGTAGCTTTGCAACACGTTGGGCTGGTCGAATTCCGTATCGATGCTGATGCTCAGCAACTGCGTCTTCTCGAACGCCGCAGGGCTCTTATGCAATTGCCTCAGTACTGCGGCGAAATTGTTGCTCATGAGCGGGCAAAAATTCGGTAAAGGGCAGCGCGTGTAGATGAAGGTGAGCAGCAGCGGTTTTCCGCGGAACTGGTCGAGGTGGATCGGCTTGCCCGCTTGATTCACCAGCGTGAAGTCCGGAACGTCGTCGCCGGGTTCAGGGATGCGCAGGTTCGATGTGCCATCGCTCCCGGTGTCGCTGGCTTTGGTGAAGGAGACGTCCTGCAACTCAGCGTGGTCGGTCATCACCAGCGTGGCGTGAATGTGATCGCCGGGACCGATCTTGCCGAAGATCCAATCCTGGTTGGCTGCTACTTGGAAGGGCATCGTCATTCCCGGCATCAGTCCTGGAATGTCCTCGTGCGCAACGGTGACCTCGCGGCTGCCCGAATCCACCGCAACCACCCGCCCTTGCAGTTCGTAGCGTTTGCCTGCAGCTCTCTTGGTGCAACCGAGGCTAGTCGACAGCAGGCCAATACACAGCCACGTCGCCAGCCGCCGCCAGATATGATTAGAGAAAGACCGGTCCGCAAGTGAATACATGTCCCTATGATTCTATGTGAGTAGCGCCCAGCGATGATCGGCGCAAGCGGAGGCGAATTGAGAAAGCTCGGAATTGCAGTCGGTGTCTTGGGCGTGCTGTGGCTGGTCTATTTCTGGATCGCCGTCGCGTTCTACCCTCACTACCCTCACGTTGCAGCGGGGATGCCAACTACTCTAAAGACGGTCCAGACGTTAACTCTTGGAAGTGCGGCGGCCTGCGCATTTTCTGGAGCAACCGTTTCAAAAAGATGGTGGGCTGGCGTGGCTGTCTCCCTGGTGACGTTCACCATAATCATGGTGCGAGTCCACTGATTAATTTCCGCGACTAGAACAGTCCGCCCGACCCGCTGAACTCCGAGCACACCGCGTCGGCTGCGCGTCGGCCCGCGAGCATGGCTCCATTCAACGAGGCCGTTCCGCAGTGGTCGCCGCAGAAGTACAATCCAGAATCCGCGCGCACCGGAGACATGGCTACACCGCCGTAGCCCAGTGACTGATCGGGCAATGCATGTTCAATGTGGTACGTGCGCAGATATTCCCAGCCATTGACCTGCTCTCCAAACCAGCGGTTCAACTGCTCGCGCACGTCGCGGATCAGATGGTCTTCGCTGAGCGGCGCATGCAGCACCGTTACCGATACCAGGTGATAACCCGGCGGCGCATATCCTGGAGCGATCATGCTGGGCACGCACAGGTTGTTGATTGGTCCTTCGCCGTCGCCATTGAGCACCAGATAGCGGTCGCCGATAGGTGGTTCCGCGGCTGCGAAGTACAGGCAGCGCACGCCGCGCATCGCGGTGCGAATGCCTGCTTGCGGCAGCAGTCGCGCGGCATGGACCGGGTCGCATGCCACCACCACCGCCCCCGAGAACAACTCTTCACCATCCTGTAAGCGCACTCCGCCCGTCCAGACATGTTCGACGGGAGCGTGAAATCGAATGCATTCCGGCAAGAGGTGAGACTCAAGTTGCCGCGGGATTGCCTGCATGCCAAAGTTTGGAATCGCCGCCATACCCTGCGAGAACATGCGATAGACAAAACGAAACATGCGGCTGGAAGTTGTTAGTTCCGGATCGAGAAAGATTCCGCCAAGAAATGGGCGAAAAAAACGCTCGATGATCTTTCCCGAGAATCCATACTCGCGCAGGGCCGTGATAGTCGGAACTTCCGGCGCGCTGAGCACCTGGTCGATCTCCGCGTTCAGGACCTCGCCGCGCAATTTTGCGATCAGCAGTTTGTCATTGAACGTACCGAGCGGGGCAAAGGCCGAGGGCAGAATCTTGCGCGGCCGCCGGATCGGATCAGAGATCGTATGGAAGCGCCCATCGTGCCGCACGATCGCCCCGGGTTCGAATTCGCAAAGTTGGAGCGCCTCGAAGTTCAGACAACGTCGGGCTTCCGGATACGACGTCAGCAGGACCTGGAAGCCACGATCCAACAGGAAGCCATCGACTTTGTCGGTTCGTACCCGTCCGCCAACATCATTCGACGCTTCTACCACTTGAACGGAGAGGCCTCGACGTTGCAGTTCCACTGCCGCCACCAGGCCGGACACGCCTGCTCCCACCACGATGACATCGCTGTTCATAGCAACCCAAGTTTACGCGAAGGGGAGCTCATGAGTTCTTACTGGTTCCTGTAGTCTTCCGGCGCAATCAAGAAATTGCGGTGGCCGACTCCCCCAAGCCAGCCACCGCGAGCGGACCGCACGAACTTTGCGCCCACAGTGCGGTCCGCACAGTCGAGAGACCAGTGTTCATCTCACCACTGCAGCCTTGACTATAGCGAAAAAGTATTTGAGTATTAAGAGAAATCTGGCTAAACGCACAGCAGATGTGCAACATGAGAAAAATGCTGCATGACTTTGTGCAGGTGAAGAAAAAGCGAGGTAAACCATGGTCAGCAAAACGATTGAAGATAACCTGCGTCCTTATCAAATCGGTCCCAAATTGCGCGCCCTGCGTTTGAAAAAGAGCATGGGATTGGTGGAACTGGGCAAGCATACTGGGCTTTCTCCTGCGCTTCTTTCCAAACTGGAGCGCGACAAGCTGTACCCAACGCTCCCAACCCTGCTGCGCATTTCCATGGTTTTCAGTGTCGGGTTGGACTACTTCTTCACCGACGAACGCAAGCGCCATGTCGTCTCGGTGGTTCGTAAAGACGAGCGCATCAAGCTTCCTGAGCGTCCGGGAGCGAATGACGTCGCCTACTACTTCGAGAGCCTCGACTTCAAGAGCAACGAACGCCGCACCAGTTCGTACCTCGCCGAGTTTGAGCCCGTGGAACTGGAGAAACTGAAGCCGCACCAGCATCCTGGCTCCGAATTCCTCCATGTGATGAAGGGCAAGCTCGGTCTCAAGATCGGGCTCGATGATTATGAACTCGACGCCGGCGACTCCGTTTACTTCGATGCCAGCGTCCCTCACACTTATCGCCGCATAGGTAAACCAGCCTGCCAGGCGATGATTGTTACCAGTGGGTAACTGCTGCAACGGGAGCGGTGTAACATACGGAGAACCAGCGCGTGCCGGGTCTTGCAAATTGAGCTTCCCGGAGTTTGGAACTGGTATTCAAGCAGGAGGCTCGGTATGGACCGGCGCTCGATTGGCGCGCACGAATTGCAGGCAATTGATGGCGAGCGTGGCGCCGCAGTCGTTCGCGCCGTGCGTCAAACGTCACCTACCCTTGCGGACGCTTTAACCGAGTTCGCCTTCGGACAGATTTTCTGCAAGGCCGAGTTGGGCCGACGTGAAAGGGAATTGGCAACGGTTGCCATTCTCGGTGCGATCGGCGGCGCCGAAACACAGCTTCGCGTTCATCTTGGAGCCGCCCTGCGCAGCGGCGTCGATCCCGATGAGTTGATCGCGCTTTGCGAGCATCTCGCCCCCTATGCTGGCATCCCTCGCGCTTTGAACGTGCTTCGCGAAGTGCGGGCCCTGATCGAGGAACTCGACATTGTCCGTCCCCGGGCCGCCCGGCGACTGGATATCGGCGATCACGAAACCGTGTATTCCGAAACCGGACAAGGCGATCCCTACATACTGATTCACTCGTTGGGAGCCGACTGGCGGGTCTGGCGCGACGTAATTCCGCAGATGGTCGAAGAGTATCGCGTCTTAGCCTACGATTTGCGCGGGCATGGGTATGCTTCCAATGCTCCCAAGGTCGAAGCCATGCAGACGTACGTGGATGACCTGGCGCGCCTGCTGGACGAACTGAACCTTCGCAAAGTCCGCATTGCAGGACTATCCCTTGGAGGCGCCATCGCGGAAATGTTCGCGCTGCACCATCCTGAACGCGTTACCTCCCTGGCACTGCTCTCGACCATGGAACGTGGCGCGCGCGAAACCTATGTCGCGAATGCCGAGGCCGCAGAACGCGAAGGCATGGCAGCGCAAGTTGCGCCGACGCTTTTGCGTTGGCTGACGCCTGAAATCGTTGCCGAGAGTCCATGGTACGTCCGCTATCTGCGCGAGCGAGTTATCCGTGCGCAGGTCCCCAACTGGGCGGCCGCATGGCGGACTCTAGCCAGCTTCGATCTGTCGGATCGATTGGGCGAGTTGCGCGTTCCCACCCACGTGATTGCCGCCGAGGCCGATGCTTCGGCTACGAGTCCGCAGGCCATGAAGGCGATGGCGGAGCGCATTCCACAAGCGAAATTCTCCGTCATCGCAGGCGCTCCGCATCTCTCTCCGCTGGTCAGGCCGCACGAAGTTGCTACACTGCTGGTGCACAGCTAAAAGGAATTGCACGGTCCGGAGACAGGCTTAAGGAGACTCTGAACAAGTACTTCGATTTCCACCGATCTGCGGTTTAGATTGAGAGGAAATTTGGCGGAGGGCTGGTAGAGCGATGCAACAGCAGACACTGGCGATGGCGAACGGGTTTGAGCAGTACGCAAAGAAGA
>DATBZX010000158.1:0-2651 GCA_036512955.1 Terriglobales bacterium | reverse complement strand
GCTTGTGCAGCTTCAGCTAGCAACGGATGTCGTAACGCGGACGTGAAAACCACCAGAGAACTGCGGATCTCCGCCAGCAAGCACGAACCAAGATGGGGCTGGATGTCAGAGAACTACCGCTGCTCCCGGCGCGGGAGAAGTATTTTCTCTTGACATCCCCTTTTATAGAACCAGCCCAAACCATTGATTCTAAATGGTCGTGATAAAAGACTTTTTCAGTATTAGTGTTCTATATCACTATGTCAGCACTCGCTTCAGGAACCCGCGTATCCCGACCGTTCCCAGAATCCCCAGCCCGATCAGCAACGCGATAAATGCGACCCATGCGGGCATGTGAGGAATTCCGGGCGTGAGAGCGGTGCGCAGCCCCTCGCTCATATAGACCAGCGGATTGATCAGCACCAGGATTTGCAGCCAGCGCACCTTGTACATTGCGGCCCAGGGGTAATACACGCAGCCGAAGAACGTCACCGGCACCACGATGATGCCGAACATCAGCGCAATCTGCTCCGGTCGCACGATCGTGCCGATGGCGAGGCCGACGGTACCGGCGACCAGCGAGGCCAACACCAGGATTCCGATCAGCGTCGCCCAACTCGAAACATGCACCTGCACCGGCGTCGCGGGGATGAAATAAACCAATGGGAAAATTACCAGCGCTGCCAGCAGGCTTTGCACCGCGCTGAAGACGATTTTCTCGATGGCGACCCAGGTCACCGGCAGGGGCGACATCACGCGATCATGGATTTCGCGAGTCGCGCCGATCTCCATCGAAAGCGGCAACGCCGTGGCCATGATGCCCTGAATAAAGATGCCCACCGCCAGCAGTCCGGGAAGGATCAGCGTGCCGAAGCCAGCGCCCGCGCTGCTCTGGAAGCCCTGCCCCATCTTGGGGAACAGGTAGGTGAACACGAAGACGAACATCAGCGGGTTCATCACGGTGCGGATGAGGAATGGAATGACTTCGCGCCGCAGCACGCTAATGTCGCGCAGAAGCATGCCGCGAAACGAACGCGCATAGAGGGTGTAGTTAGTCACGCAGGTCCCTCCCCGTGAGTTTGATGAATACCGATTCCAGCGTGGTTTCGCTGACCGAGATGTCGCGCAGGTTGTCGCCGGTGATGCCGACAATTTCCGGCAGCAGGCCGCCGCGGCCGTCGGTGAAGACCACCAGTCCCGTGTCGGAGCCTTCAACTTCGGTTACGCCCAGAAGCGATCCCAGGCGATCGCGCAAGCCGTCGGCGTTGGAGTTCTGCAGTTGCAACTGAAAAATCTTTTGCGCGCGGACGCTGTTCTTCAACTCCTCGGGAGAACCGCACACCAGAATCTTTCCGTGGTCGATGATGGCCACCCGCCCGCACAATTGGTCAGCTTCTTCCATGTAATGGGTGGTCAGCACGATGGTGATGCCGCGCTCGCGCAGCACGCGGATGATGTCCCACAATGCCAGACGTGTCTGGGGATCGAGGCCCGCGCTGGGCTCGTCGAGAAACAGCACCTCGGGATCGTGGGCGATGGCCCGCGCAATTTACACCCGCTGCGCCAGTCCGCCAGAGAGTTCACGGACAAACGATTTTTTGCGCTCGGTAAGCTTAAACAGCTCCAGAAGTTCGTCGGCTTTTTTTGCCGAGTAAGCGTGGGTAAGCCCAAAGTAGCGGCAATGGAAGTAGAGGTTCTCCCATACCGTGCACTGGCGGTCGAGCGTGTTGTACTGGGTCACGACGCCCATGAAGCGGCGGGCTTCCGCGGGATGTTTGACCACATCGATGCCGGCGATGGTGACGCGACCGCCGGTGGGCAGCGAGCGCGTGGTGCACACGCTGATGGTGGTGCTCTTGCCGGCGCCGTTCGGCCCCAGCAGGCCGAACAACTCTCCGCGCTCGACGGCCAGATCGATTCCCTTCACGGCCTCGACCGGTGTCTTGCCCGGATAGGTCTTCGCCATCTTCTGTATGTTGACGATTGCTTCGCCAGAACTGGTCACGGCTCTCCACTTGTTATCTCTTGAATTACCCCAAAGGAATGTAGCAATAGTCTATCAAGCAAATTGTTGTCACCACAGAGACACAGAGGCACTGAGGAATTGCGGGATTTCAACACGGAAGGGTGCACCGCAAACACGATTACGACGCGGAGAAAAAACCGATCCCTCGCTTCGCTCGTTATGACAAGCGTGAGGGAAGCGAGCAGATCCCCCGCCCGCTGCGGCGGGCGAGGGATGACAATCAGTCAGGAGTCAGATCGCGTGTCCGGCGCAAAAGCCGGAGGCCCATGCCCACTGAAAGTTAAACCCGCCGAGATGCCCGGTGACGTCCACCACTTCCCCGATGAAGTACAACCCCGGTACTTTTTTGCTTTCCATGGTCTTCGCCGAAAGCTCGTCCGTATCCACACCACCAGCAGTGACCTCTGCCTTGTCGTAGCCTTCGGTGCCGGAAGGCACGACTTTCCAGTGGTGCGCGGTCCGTTCTAATTCCTCCAGTGCCGGATTCGTCCAGCGCTCTGGCGCATGCAGGTCGAGCCAGCGGTCCGCGAGCCGGCCCGGCAAGACTGCGCGGAATGCCGCTTTCGCCGCGCTGAGGTCGCGCCCGCCCGTTTCCAGCCGCAAGTGCTCGGTGATGTCAGCCTCCGGCGCGAGGTCAAGCGTCAAC
>DATBZX010000157.1:0-23356 GCA_036512955.1 Terriglobales bacterium | reverse complement strand
CTTGAGCTTCCGGCGAAGGACGCCGGCAAGGCCGAGCATTCCGGAGCCTAATAGCGCCAGCGTACCGGGCTCGGGGACAGGCGCGGCTTGGCCATAGAACGAATAGAACGACAAGCCATTTTTCCCCGGCGCCATGAACGTGTCCGATCCCTCGGGAATGGTGCTCAGGTCGAACGCTTGGTAGACACCTCCGCCCTGGCCTCCCCAATGAAATACGAGGTATTCGTTCAGATTGGCCGGAAGCGTGATGCTCAGCGTGTTCGCGCCAAAAGTCGGATATCCGGCAGGGGCCGAAGCACCTTGATTCACTTTAACGTCTGGATGTGCTCCCACGGACGCGGTCGATAGAGTAGTGCCGTGAACCGAGTTGTAATTATTGATTGCCTGGATTAACCATGCCTGGATCGTGCCATCCCCGGCGTTGGCAGGCTGAGGTGGTACGCCGGCATTCAATGTAATTGGCGTCGCGGACGCGCTGATAGAAAGCAAAACGCCTGCAATGAGTGCCAGTAATACGTTTCTTGAGTAGTTCAACGAACTGGGTGACGTACTTCTGTTTGCCATGGTGTCGGTCCTTCCACTGCTCTTCAAAACAGTCGGCATCGCAACTTGAACTGCCATGCTCATGTACCGAAAGTAAGCTGCAACCGAATGAGGCAACAAGAGATAGAAAGCACCAATGGCGTTGTTCTCCAGCGCCCGTTCATGCCATGAAGAAGAGTTGGTGGGAACCCTGTCTCCAGCCGGTGGTACATCGCAAGAACGTCAAGCGGAGACGAGAGTTGGCAGTCGAACGGCTAGAGAATGTCTCCAAGGGACAAGGCTGTGGCACGACTCCCTATAATTGGTGCAATGCACTCCACCTCCCGTCCCGTGCACTCGCCTGCGCTCCCAAATCGCGGCACCATCGTCGCGCGCGGGAAGCGGTTGGAGTACCTGACCATCGTGTGGAACGGCTTCGAAGCGGCTGTCGCCTTGATCGCGGGCTTGATCGCCGGTAGCGTTGCCCTGATTGGTTTCGGGCTGGACTCCATCATTGAAACTACGTCGGCGGTGATTCTGTTGTGGCGGCTCGGCTCCGATCGGTATCCGGAGCAACGCGAGCGCTCGGAACACGTGGCGCGTCGATTGGTGGGTGCATGCTTTCTACTGCTTGCCGTCTACGTCATGCTGGAGTCGATTCATGCCCTCTGGACGCACGAGCGCGCCGCACGCAGCATCGCGGGAATCCTCATCGCTATCGCCGCTGTCATCGTCATGCCGCTGCTGGGACGAGCCAAGCGTCGCATCGCGGTCGAACTCGACAGCCGCGCTCTCCATGCGGATTCACGCCAGGCGGATTTCTGCGCCTATCTGTCGGCGATATTGCTGGTGGGGCTTCTGCTGAACATGCTCTTAGGATGGTGGTGGGCCGACCCCGTCGCGGCGCTGACGATGGTCCCAATCATTGCGCGCGAGGGAGTGCAGGGTTTGAGGGGTGAAGCCTGCGACGACTGTGCGTGCGGTCAGTAATCGCTGGCCTGCTGGTTATTTCGCAGGGATTCAATCGGCGCTTCGCCGCCGTCATACTTTCCGATATTCTGAATGATGTCGCAAGATCCGCCTATGCCAAGACCCAAACGTCAACCCGTTGCGAAACCGTTTGTCCCACTGACCATACGTTTCGATCACGCGCTGCTGTTCGCGGCCCAGGTCCATCGCAACCAGGACCGCAAGAAGAGCGGCATTCCGTATCTCTCACACTTGCTCGGGGTCGCTGCGATTGTGCTCGACTACGGCGGCGACGAGGACATGGGAATCGCGGCGCTGCTGCATGATGCGGCGGAAGACCACGGCGGTCGCGCCATGTTGCGTGCCATCGAGCAGCTATTCGGACCGCGGGTGGCAAAGATCGTGGATGGCTGCACCGATTCCTACGGCGACGACGAGAAGCGCAAGCCCAAGTGGTATCCCCGCAAGCTGCGTTATCTGCGGCGGGTACGTAGCGAAGATGCGGAGACCCGTTTCGTCTCGGCGGCCGACAAGTTGTACAACACGCGCGCCGTCCTGCGCGATCTACGCCAGTCGGGCGATTCGGTGTTCGAGCGTTTTTCCGCACCCAAGGCGAAAGTACTGTGGTACTACCGCTCGCTGGTGCGCGAGTACCGCGCGGGCGGCGTCACTCATTTATTGAAACCGCTGCTCGATGATTACGACCGCGCTGTCACCGAGCTCGAACATTTGTCAGGATTGCTGGCGGCGCCGAGCCGCAAGGTCAAGCCGAAGGCCAAGCGCAAACGTTAGATTTTGGACTATGTTTTCTTTTGTTGTCGAAGTTCGCGGGAGCAGCTATTGTCCGCCACCGAAGCCGAACGCATCACCGAACTACTGAAGTCGGCCAAAACAATCGCCGTTGTCGGCCTGAGCGACAGCCCCGCCCGCACCAGTTTTGGCGTGTCGCACTACATGCAATCGCAGGGATACCACGTCATCCCGGTCAACCCGGCGATCGCCGAATCGCTGGGAAAGAAGGCCTACGCCTCGCTGAGTGAGGTTCCTGAGAAGATCGACATCGTAAATATCTTCCGCCGCTCCGAATTCGTCCCGGAGGTGGTTGAAGAAGCGATTCAGCTCAAAGTACCGGCGATCTGGATGCAAGAAGGAGTGATCCACCAAGCCGCCGCCGATAAGGCACGCCAGGCGGGAATCTTCGTGGTGATGGATCGGTGCATTCTGAAAGAGCGCGCGAAACGATCGTGACGCGAACAGCGCACTCCGGCTCAAGCTTCGTGTGGACGAGGCGACCGACCGAATGCAGCATGGCACGGCTAGACCGCAACACTCAAAACTTGGCGAACTTGCGGATGTATGCCAGCTTATCTTCTCCCAGCCCGCGCAACTCCTCCTCGTATACACGGCCTTCCCGAACAAGTTCTCCGAAGACATCCGGCAGGACCGAGTAACGGTAGTCGAACTTGCTGTCAATTTCTTTGCGCCGCCGAGTCAGAAAACCTTCCAACTCCCAGAGATCGGATGGATGTTCGATTGTAGCCGCCATCCGCTGTGTTTTCTGGATAACCTCCTGCAACTCCTTCTGGAGTGCATGTTCGAAGGCTTTGCGCGCGATCGCCTTCTCTGTCTCTGACCACTTCAGATTGCGAATATCGGTGTAAGTGTCCGGGG
Source organism: Terriglobales bacterium (assembly GCA_036512955.1). GTDB lineage: Bacteria > Acidobacteriota > Terriglobia > Terriglobales > Acidobacteriaceae > DASRAA01. Next base: position 20,194 of record DATBZX010000157.1, on the reverse strand, counting down.
CCCCGGACTGGTGTAAGTGCGCCATGTTCGCACCTCCATCGCGGAATTCTATCTCCAAAATGGGTCGCTAATGCAAGCAATTTAAGGGTGATCGCACAAGTTTCTCTTGACCCGGCGTGAGCGCATTCACCACAGAGGCACTGAGGCACAGAGAATTTCGATTCCCGGAAGAGTCCTGGGACGCACGAACGCGGTCCGTATATTCTCATCCTTGATCCTCTGATCTTTATCTCTCGGTGTCTCTGTGCCTCTGTGGTGAAATGGTCTTGAGCTTCCTGATCTCTTCCAGCCGCGCCTTGATGCGCTTCTCGATGCCTTCCTCGGTAGGATGGTAGTAAACCCGGCCCTTCAAGTTGTCGGGCAGGCATTGCATGTCGGCGACCTTTAGTTCCAGATCGTGGGCGTACTGGTAGCCCGCTCCGTAGCCGACCGCCTTCATCAATCCAGTAGGTGCATTGCGCAGATGCAGCGGCACCGAATCCTGCGCAGTCCGCTCCACGTCTTCCAGCACCGCGGTGTAGGCGGTGTAGAGCGCATTCGATTTGGGAGCCGCCGCCAGGTACACCACGGCTTGCGCCAGCGCAAGGTTGGCCTCGGGCATACCGAGGAAGTCCACGGCATCGCGCGCCGCCAGCGTGATGCTCAACGCATTGGGATCGGCCAAGCCGATGTCTTCCGACGCCATGCGGACCACGCGACGCGCGATGTACAGCCCATCCTCGCCCGCCTCGAGCATGCGCGCCAGCCAGTACAACGCGGCATCGGGATCGCTGTTGCGCACGCTTTTGTGCAGTGCCGAAATGAGATTGTAGTGCTCCTCGCCAGCCTTGTCGTACATCAGCACGCGCTTCTGCAGTGCGTCAGTGACGACCCCATCGGTGATGCGCGGCTCGCCGTCCTTCATCTTCTGTTCCAGCGCAAGCGTGGACGCTACTTCCAGCGCGTTGTAGGCGCTGCGGGCGTCTCCGCTGGAGTAGGCGGCGATCTTTTCCAGCGTGCCCTCGTCGGCGTCGAGATGCAGGTCGCCCAGGCCGCGCTCGGAGTCCTCTAGCGCCCTTCGCAGCAGGAGCACAATCTGTTCGGCGGTCAGCGGTTGCAGAACATACACGCGCGAGCGCGACAGCAGCGCCGAGATCACCTCGAACGAAGGGTTCTCGGTGGTCGCGCCGATAAGCCGGATGCTGCCCTTCTCGACGTACGGCAGAAAGGCATCCTGCTGCGCCTTGTTGAAACGGTGCACCTCGTCGATGAACACGATGGTGCGGGTGCCGTACTGGCGCGCGCGTTCGGCATCGGCCATCACCTGCTTGATTTCCTTGATGCCGGTGAGCACTGCCGAAAATTGCACAAACTCGGCATGCGTCATGCGCGCAATGATGTTCGCCAGCGTGGTCTTGCCCACTCCGGGTGGTCCCCAGAAGATGAGCGAGCCGGTATCGTCGCGCTCAATCTGGACGCGCAGCGATTTGCCCGGCCCGAGAATGTGCTCCTGGCCAACGAACTCATCGAGCGTGCGCGGGCGCATGCGGTCAGCCAGCGGGCGGGACTTATCCGGTTCGTGCTGCGACGGGAGGCTTTGGAATAGGCTCACGGAACTATTCACCACAGAGACACAGAGGCACAGAGGAATCTAATTCATCAAGTCTACAGCCCACTTGCCGCAGCCATGCATCCGATATCAGCGGCAGAGGCTACTTCTCGCGACTTCGCCGCATCGCGCAGCCTCCGTGGAAGGCACGTGTCGGGAGCCATAACGCACGCCAGGCGACACCGAGAGTTGATTTCACAGAACGCGTCTCTTGATACCCTGCTTCAGGACGGGGACATTAAAGTTAATCAACAAGCCCACTGGTAGTTTGGTTAGCCGCACATAAGTGAGCAGTTGCGCTTCATGGACCGGAAGTATCTCCTGCACCGACTTCAGCTCGACAACGACCCGGTTGCCAACCACCAAATCAATGCGATACCCACAATCCAGCCTGACGTCTTTGTAGGAAACCGGCAGCTCAATTTGCTGCACGAAATCAACATTTCGCAACTGTAGCTCACGCGCCAGACATGCTTGGTAAACCGACTCGAGCAGACCTGGCCCAAGCGCTCGATGCACTTCCATAGCGGCGGCAATGGTCTGTCCGGTGAGGGACTGTTGTGGGTAGGACTGGAGATTGGCATCGTCGAGTAGCTGGAATGGGTCTTGCGTCATGTCGCCCTCCTGCCAATAGCCTTACAGAATTCTGTGCCTCTGTGTCTCTGTGGTGAAAGGTTTCTTTGCCGTGCGGCCTCGTACAAAATAATCGACGCCGCGATCCCGGCGTTGAGCGACTCGACCCGCGACGATTGTGGAATGGCCACGATCTCGTCGGCCTGCGCTAAGACATCCTTGGACAGGCCTGCGCCTTCGTTTCCGACGATCAACGCCACCGGCCCGCGAAGGTCGGCTTGCGAAATCGGCGTTCCCTTGTGCGATGAGGTAGCCAGTACGCGCACGCCTCGCGCCTTCATACCTGGCAGTGCGCCGGCGAGTCCAACCTTCACGGCTGGCACGCGAAACATCGAGCCCGCCGAAGCACGTATCGCCTTCCAGTTCCAGGGGCTGACAGTACGCTCGCCCAGCAGCACTCCCGTAGCTCCAAAGGCTTCAGCCGAACGCGCGATTGTGCCGAGGTTTCCCGGATCTTGTACGCCTGCGCTGATGATCACTAATGCCGGAGCTGGAGCGAAGACATCATCCAATTTGAAGTGCTTGATTCTCACCAGCGCCGCCACCCCCTGCGGAGTCTCGCTCGGCACAGCACTGGAGAAAACCTCGTCCGGTAGCAGCAGCGCTTCGGTCTGCGACGAAAGCTGCGGAATCAATTTGTGCGCCCGCTGCCTTGCCGACTCGCTGAAAAACACTGTCCCCAAGCGGAGGCCGGCTCGGATCGCCTCCTCCAACAGGTGCATGCCCTCGATAGCGACTTCGCCCTTATCGTTCGGAGCGGCCTCGCTGAAGGCGCAGCGCAACTCCTTCACACGCGCGTTCTGGCGGCTCTCCACACGCCGCAGTCGATCGTCGAATTGTGGCAGGTCAGTCAAGTGATTCCCGGAACAGGCATACATCCTACACGGCGACGGGGGGCTAAGTTCGAAATCCGGGGGTAGTGATCCCTGGTCGCGTTCCTATCGCAGGTATGGTACGCTGCGTGGGATTTGCCGGACCGAAGTTCGGCAGGCCGAGCCGCCATGAATGGTTCCGCGATTAAAGCAGCACTCACTTCAATCACGCCTCTCTTCATCGTGCAGGACGTGTCGCCGTCGATAGCTTTCTATCGTGACTCCCTGGGCTTTCAGCTTGCCTATGTAGAGCCCGAAGATGATCCCTTCTTCGCGATTCTTCGTCGTGACGGAGCCCAGATCATGGTCAAGGCCATCCTTCCAGATGTCCATCCGTTGCCCAATTCCAAACTGCATCCCTGGGCCAGGTGGGACGCGTTCGTGAATACTCCCGACCCAGACGCCTTGGCTGCTGAATTTATCGCTCGCGGCGTCAATATGCACGTGCCACTTGCCGACACCGGCGAAAATTTACGCGGTTTTGAACTTCAAGACCCCGACGGTTATGTCTTGTTTTTTGGACGCCCGATTTGACGCCTGCTACGGTCAATGGCGGCCGGTGCCTCATTCGAATCTCGCGATGCAGCGCAGATTGCGCTGGCCAGGTTTCGCACTGAGACACTACCCGGCCTCGGGCACGCCAGCGCAGGGCCGTTCTGGCGTGATAATCTTCTCTCTTACTCTACAAGGAGCACGCCGCGGCGCGCTCCCGATATCCGATCAAAAAGAGGTCCGGTTGCGTCCCGAAATCGTAAAGATTAACGCCGAGCATCCAGAAGCGTCCCTGGTTTCGTATGTCGCTGAGAAGATCCGCGCTGGCGAAGTAGTTGGCATGCCGACGGACACGTTTTACGGTTTGGCGGCGGACCCGTTTAATCTCCACGCGGTCGATCGCGTTTACGAGATCAAAACGCGCTCACGGCACAAGCCGCTCTCGCTGCTGATTGAATCGGTTGATCAGGCGTCGGAGTTGGCGTGGCCGGTACCGGAAACCTTCTACCTGCTGGCACGTCGCTTCTGGCCGGGGCCACTCACGATCATCGTGAAGGCCGACCCAAAACTGCCGCTCAAGGTCACCGCCAACACTGGCAATGTGGCATTGCGTGTACCGTCGGCCGAAGTTCCTCTCGCCATCATTCGCGCTGTGGGATCACCGATTACAGCCACGTCGGCCAACCTGCACGGTGCATCCGAATGTACCAACGCCCACGAAGTGCGCGATCAGTTGGGCAATTGCCTGCCCCTGATCGTGGATGGCGGCCCGTCTCCCCGCGACATGCCCTCGACCATCGTTGAACTGACCAGCAGCGACGGCGCTTGGCGCCTGCTGCGAGAGGGAGCGATACCCTCCGACCAGATCGTCGAGTTGCTGGGCCAGGAGTAGTCGCCACGGGGCCCGGCAGGTCACATTCGTCTCCCTACCCTTGGATCGTCGGGTCTGTCCTCTTGGGGATCGTCGGCTTACTGTTGGTGATTGCCGCTCAGGTGATGCATCAAGCCAGCCTCGACCAGTCACACCCAGCCGATGCTATCGTCGTATTCGGTGCAGCCGAATATGTCGGTCGTCCATCGCCCGTGTACCGGGCGCGTCTTGATCACGCCTATGAGTTATTCGAGCGGGGCATGGCTCCGCTGATCATAACCACAGGCGGATCAGGCAAGGACCCCAAGTTCAGCGAAGGCCAGGTGGGCCGCGACTACCTGTCGACGCTCGGCGTCCCCGACGTGAACCTGATCGCCGAGACCCAGGCCGACGACACCGAAAAATCCGCCCGGCGGGTGGCGGTGATCATGGAAGCGAATGATCTGAAGTCAGCGTTGCTGGTCAGCGACGCCTACCATCTCTACCGCGCCAAGCGCATGATGGAGCACGAGGGCATCACGGTGTACACCTCGCCCCGGCCCGACTCCGCTCCCAAGACCCGGTGGGGCCGTTTTGTAGCGGCCCTGCGAGAGGCCTTCAGCTATGCGCTGTATCGGCTGGGAGTGCGGTAGGTCACGCCTGCTAATCCCTATTTGATTGTCGTCCTGTGGCCGGCGGCGCCCACCTGCGGTGCGGCTTGACGTTTGCTGTAGAAAGTTAGTATTACTTTTGCAATAATGTAATGGGAGTAGACACATGCAATCTGCGATTACGGTGAAAGGTCAAGCGACCATTCCCAAGGCGATTCGGGAGCATCTGGGACTACGGCCGGGGGACCGGGTCAAGTTCTTCGTACATCCCGACGGCACTGTGGTTCTGCTGCCGAAACTCCCGCCTTCGGCTTTGCGGGGGATCTTGAAGGCCAAGCGGCGGTCGGTCACCATCGCTGAGATGAATCGGGCCGTGTCGGCAGGTGCGGCCGGCGTTCGATCGACCCGTGGCCGCCGGTGATCGGACTCGATACCAACGTCATAGTCCGCTATCTGACTCAAGATGACCCGTTACAGTCGCGGATAGCTAACGAGATCCTTGAGAGGCGACTGACTCCGGAAAAGCCGGGATTCCTCTGCGTTGTGACGATGGTCGAGATCGTGTGGGTGCTCGATCGCGCCTACGGCCTGACGGACCAGGAGATTGCTGCTGCCCTCGAACGCATGCTACAAACCGACGTACTACTGATTGAACACGAGCAGGAAATTTTCACCGCCATGATTGCGCTAAAGGAACGGCGCGGTACTTTCGCCGACGCACTAATCGCGGCGCTTGACGCCAAAGCCGGATGTAGACGCACTCTGACTTTCGACCAAAAAGTCATGCGGTTACCAGCCTTTGAGCCTGCGCAGACTCCGTAGTCCTCGTGAATCGTCGCAGGCGATGGAGCTATCGTTGGCAGAAACATACATCGGCAAAAGGGAGCAATGCCGGATCCCTTTTGGCAGCTAAGTTGGAAACTTTTTCTATTTGTGTGCGAACTTGCGCCGCACTGCTCCAGTAACGCCCACCAATCCCGTGCCCAACAAGAGAATTGAAGATGGCTCCGGCACGCTTGCGACTGATACAGTCCACGTCCCCCAATCGTGACCATTGTCTCCGATAATTTCAAGTAGGTTGCCGTTGAAGGCATATTCCAAATTGCCAAATGCGTCGTAGTGGTATGAGGTATCCCAGACACAGCAACCCGAGGTTATCCCACCATCTTCGTTGATAGTCTGGATTTGGTAGCGCGGCGTAAACCCTCCGGTTGCGACGCTAACATTCCAAATCACTGGGAGACCACCGCCATCCGTGGAAAACACTGTAAATTCGGGCCCCGTACATGCGTAACCACAGGGCGCGTTGCTCTGGTTCAACGTACGGACTCCGTCCGTAAAGCTAAACGAGAGCGGTGTAAACGAGTACCCCAGAGGTAGATTGAGATTCGCTGGAAGCAGCGAAGTTAGGGTAAACGTGCCCGCCAAGGCGCATTCGCCGACCCCGGACGTGCACCCGTAGGAATCCTGAAAGCTTACAAACGGATTACTAGTGTAGGTGTAGACAACGTCCGCGCCGACGAAGGTCGTTGCAAGCATCGTAATCGCAACGACGCACAACAAGCGGTACCTAGTACGCTTCATATTCGACTTTCCTTTCTTGCATCTGACGCCCAGTTAGGTTTTCTCGGGCGAGCAATCTCGAAACCACAACCTAATTGTGGCTACCTGAGAGAAGTGAATCACTCAATAATCTCAGAATTGTCCCTTGGACAATTTAGGAGCAGAAGTCTACCCCCCCCGGCTCGAATACAAGGAGAAAATAACCTGGATTTTTGAACGGGACACAAACCCCGATGAATGGCAAGATCAGGCTAACAATCGTTGTAGACTCACTTCACCAGGGCCAGCAACCGCGCCGGCCCGCCCGAACCGTTTTCCAGCTTGATCGGAGCAACCACCAGCGTGGCTCCTGCTGCTGGAACCAATCCCAGGTTCGCCACGTTTTCCAACTGGTAAACGCTTTCTTTGGCGGTGAACTGGTGTACCGGAAATTTCTCGCTCGCGCCCGGATCGATGCTCATGCTGTCGATGCCCAGTCCCACTGCGTTGCGCGTCTTGACAAGGAATGTCGCGGCTTCGAGAGAATAGCCAGGAAAGTGCAGAACACCATTCGCGGCAGCGTTGCGAAACGCTTGAGGCGAGTTCCAGCGGTCGTCCCATCCGGTATAGGCCATCACTACCGCTCCAGACGGAATCTCGCCGTTCTGGGTCTCCCAGTCGGCGATATCCTGCACGCTGATCTCGTAGTCGGGATGATCGCTCGCCTTGCTGCGCACATTCAGCACTACCAAAGGACGGACCAGTCGCTCGGCGGGAATCTCGTCAACCGTCCACATGCCTCGCGCAAAGTGGGCCGGAGCGTCGAGATGCGTTCCGTAATGTTCCGGAGTGGTGAACTCGCGAGCGAAATAGCCATCGCGCGCGTAGCTTTCGGTCTGCTTGGCACTGAAAGGAGACTTCGCAGTCCCCTCCCAGCTGGGTGAACGGTCGTCGAGGGCATGGGTGAGGTCCACAACGTCGTGATAAGCGATCGGGTCAGGCATGGGGGATTTGTGCGCGGCGACCAGCAACAGCGCCAACGCCAGACTCCAGCCTATCGCAAATGTCTTCCACTTGATCATGCTTTCATTCGGAACCGAAACGGCTAAACAACAACCTCAACGAAATTAGATGCCGGGAAGTCCCTGATTGTTCCCAAAAACGCCTCTCTTGATTCTGCCACTCCTATTGCAACCCATGAAATCGCAATTTGACGCGCCACCGGGATAAAATGCTCAGCCGACGTGAAGATTGCAAAAGCCCAGCCCTCAATTCAGGAGATCAACCGTGACTACAATTGCCAGTGACGCGCCAGAATCTACAAACAGGTGGAGAGACTCGCGCTGGCTGATCTTGGCCGAGTTCGCGGTGTTCGCGTTGATATGGTTCGCCGATGTCTATCACTGGCACCATGTCATAAAGATAAACAAGACGCTCTATCTTCTGGTCCTTGGCTGGGCGTCGCTGCGAATTCGCGGCATGCGGTGGAAGGATATCGGATTCCAGGTTTATCGCACTTGGCCGCGAACGATTGCCATCGGAGTCTTGTGCGGCGTCGGAATCGAGGCGATGGAGCTTTTCATAACTCAGCCGCTACTGGTCAGGCTGACGCACAAATGGCCGAATCTCGCGGAGTTCGCAGCCTTACGGTGGAATTGGAAGCTGTTGGCGCTCGCCCTGTTGTTTACCTGGACACTGGCCGCGATTGGAGAGGAGTTCGTCTATCGAGGCTACCTGATGAATCGCGTGGCGGACCTGTTCGGCCGCACTCGTCTCGCATGGATTCTGAGCCTGGTCGTAGTCAGCGTGATTTTTGGCTTTGCCCACATCTACCAGGGCGTAACTGGCGTGACCGAAAACGCAATCGACGGATTCATCCTTGGATTAATGTATCTGCGTTGCGACCGCAAGCTCTCCGTCCCCATCATCGCGCACGGCATCACCGACACGGTCGACTTCCTGCTCATCTTCATGGGGAAGTATCCGGGAATGTAGCTCGATTTCGATCGCTATTGAACTCTCTTCAGCGCAAATCCAAACCATAGCGAATTCGATCCGTTGTAGTTGATACCCGAATGACTCTGCGCCACGAAGCCTGTCCGGTCGGCCTTCAGAGAGCATCCCGCGCATGGCTGCTCCAGCACAATCTCATAGCGACCATCCTTCTTGATGTTCGCCGTGCCCAGTACCTTCCCGGCCGCATCGGTCAGAGTGACCGTCGACCGCGGAAGCGGATAGCCGCCTTCATCGGTTACGACGCCTTGAACTTTTGCCTCGAACCGGCAATCCGTCGGGAACATAGTCGCGCATCATGTAACCCGGCCCGCGCAGCGGACGTCCGCCCATCTGGCCGGTAACTTTGTCGTGCTCCAACGCCAACACTCCGTTGACGAAAACATATTCGAATCCCACCGACGTGCGGTTCGGGTCTGCGAATGTCGCCATGTCTTTCACTTTAGCGGGATCGAAGACCGTGATGTCGGCGAAATAACCGGGACGCAACAGGCCACGGTTTTCCAACTTCACCTGCTGCGCAGGCAGAGAAGTAAACTTGCGGATCGCATCCTCCATACGCAGGTTATGCTCGTCTCGCACGTACTTGCCCAGGATGCGTGCGAAGCTGCCGTACGCCCGCGGATGCGATTTCGACTCGCCGAGCGGGCCCGTCGGACTCACTTCGCCATAGTCCGTTCCTACACTCACCCAAGGCTGGCGCATCGCCAGTTTCACGTCTTCTTCGCTCATGCTGAAGTAGACCGCCCCAACGTTGTCGCGATCGGCGACGATCAGGTCCATCGCCGCATCCAGCGGGTCCTTGTTCTCCATCTGGGCAATCTGCCCAACCGTCTTGCCCTCGAACTTGCGGAACTCCGGGTTCAACACCGACACCACCATCACTCCGCTCGGGCCTCCGGTACCGCGCCACATGTTCTCGAACGCGCCGCTGCCCTCTTCCAGTTCCTGGCGGATTTGTGCCCGCGTGGTTGGGTCTTTCAACCGCGCGACGAAGGCGTCGGTGCCACCGTCGTGGTATTTCGGAGGAATGATTGCGCCTAGTGAGGTGGCTGATGCGATGTAGGGATACTGGTTCGCCGTCACATCGATTCCGCTGGCGCGGGCCTGTTCGATGGCGTCCACCACCTGCGGCATCTTGCCCCAGTTCTGCTTGCCCGAAACTTTCAGGTGGAAGATCTGCACTGGGATGTTGGCTTCGCGCCCGATGCGAAAGGCTTCGTTCAGTGCCTGGGTTTCGCTGTCGCCCTCGTTGCGGATGTGCGACGCGTAAACGCCGCCCTTGGCGGCTGCTGCCTTAGCCAGCGCGATCAACTCCTCGGTCCTGGCGTATGACCCGGGAGCATAGATCAAAGCGCTCGACACGCCCATGGCACCGTCGCTCATGGCATCGTCCACGGCGATCTCCATGTCCTTCAATTCTTCCGGAGTGGACGCGCGATCGCTCGCGCCGATTACCAGACGCCGAATCTGCGCCGCGCCAACGTAGGTGCCCAGGTTGATTCCGCTGCCCTGCTTCGTCAGCCGCTGGAAATACTCTTCCAGCGAACGCCAGTCCGCGGTGACGTGGTAGTGATCGAGGACGTCGGCGTGCTCCGCGTTGAGCGCATCGTTGGTCGGCGCGATCGAATCGCCTTCGCCGGTGATCTCTGTGGTCACGCCCTGCGTCAATTTGCTGACCGCCTGCTTATCCACCAGCAGGTTGAACTCCGATTGCCCCAGCATGTCGATGAAACCGGGTGCAATGATCAGTCCAGTGGCATCGATGCTGCGTTTGGCCGTCACCCCAGCACCGGCATGGCCAACGAAGGCAACGCGATCACCGATAACGCCAACGTCGGCATAGGTCCACGGATTGCCGCTGCCGTCCACGACACGCCCGTTGCGGATGAGCACGTCGTACTGCTGGGCGAACAAGGGCAGCGCAAAGAAAGCGCACAAAAGTAGTAACGCCAGTTTGATTCGTGCCACGTTCTGCTCCCTCGTGCGGGGGTTATTGAGAATCTCACATCTGAGTTACAGTCTTATGGTTTTGTCATCACGAACCCGCTGCGGGTGAGGGATCTGCTGTTGCCTCTTGCCGCAAAAAGCAGATTCCTCGCGCCCGGAAGCCGGGCACTAGTAATGACAATTCTAAAAGTGGCTCGCTCCCTTGATCGTCAGCGTTCGATTCGATTTACTGGAGGGCTTCCCAGCGCTTCTAACTAACTCCACACGCCCTCCAAAACCATGACTGTGATGATTGCCATATCGGCAGCAAATACGGTACTGACAAAATTGACGGAGTCGTTTCCCATCTTCCCTTGGTTCTCCAAAGTTGCTCCCAGCACGCTGTCGAAAAACATTCCCGCGATCCCTGCGACCGCAATTAGCGGAGTCCACCTTCCCGCCACGACTCCAAAAAACGCGCCCACCCATGCCACGATGCCCGCCGCAATACATCCCGCGAACGTCCCTTGCAGGCTGATGGCTCCATTGGTGCCGATGGGTGCTGGCTGAAGATTAAGAATCATGCGCGCCTGGCTGGCAACCGCCTGGCCGACCTCGCTCGACACCGTATCCGCTGCCGCCTCGGCCAGCGCTGCCATGGCGCCAACCATCAACACGCCGGAATGCCGCGGAAAAACAATCACGGCCGCTGCACACAACGCGGCTGCGCCGAGATTAGCGACAACCTGGGATGCACTGCGGCCACTAGCGCGCTCCCCCACTCCTATATTCCGCTTGCGCTCGCCACGCCAACGCGTGGCCAGCAGCGTCAGCACGAGAACGGCCAGCAGTGGGAGTGACCCGCTCAAGCCGGCCGCTACCATCAGCAGAAACGCAATGACAATCCCTACCAGCGCCCCGCCGTCGCTCACCGCCCCCACCAAACGGGCGAGCATGGCAAAGCCTATCGCCACCACCGCGGCTGGCAAGGCATTGGAATGATCGAGACTTAGCAAGCGTGGTCCAGTGTTCCCCAGAGACGCGTCTGTCGCCGGATTCTAACCGCGTTGTCGAAGCAAGTCAGAGCGATGCGCTGCTGCGTATCCTAACAAACTCAGGACAACTCGGCGGCGCCCCGGTAAGGCTTCACGGTAGGGCATGGAATACCCAGATCAATTCCGGCAGTTATGGGCTACTCTATCCCTGTTAGCCATGAGGGCCTCTCCCTTAAAATCGGCTGTCAAGCACCCGATTCGGATCGCGCTGGTGGAAAATGATCCCCTTCGTTTCGTAGGTTTTCGTGCTCTCTTCGATGAGGACCCGGGGTTCGAGGTCCTGAGTTGCACTCCCAACTCAATCTTCGAACGCCACGATTACGACCTGGTGCTCATCGGATCGCGCACCGGGCCGGCGATCTACGAAGTCATGGCGGCATTGAAGGCGCTTAATCCGTCAGTGCGGATGATTACCACCGGCAATGTTCCGGGAGACGAGATGGCCTTGCGCGCTCTGTGCGCGGGCGCCAAGGGCTATATCGAGGAGTCTGCACCGCCTGCCGAATTCAAGCGGGCCGTTCGAGAAGTCCATACCGGCTCAGTCTGGGTCTCTGGGAACCTGATCAGCAAATTCATCGAACGGGTCACTACCGTTCCTCGAAGCACAGTTCGGCAAGAGCCCCTGGTATTCACGGAACGCGAGCGCGAGGTGCTGCACCTGCTTATCTCCGGGCGGTCCAATCGCGAGATCGGCCACGCCCTGGGCATCGAAGAGCGCACGGTCAAGGCCCACGTCGCGAAGTTGATGCGCAAGGCCGGCGTCACCAACCGTATCGCCCTGTCGGTTCACGCCCTCACGTATTCCCTGCTGGGGGTTGGGCAATCTGAGTAGTCTTGTTCGTCAATCACTTTCGCAACTATGCGTCAAGTTGGTGGTTAGTTACTAAAGTACATCCCCATGTACCTTCGTAACTTGCCACGTCATTGCCGCGGACGCATACTGCACTCACCTACCACAGAACCTGGGAGATAGGGTTGGAGGGGGACTCGAGGGTCTCCTCCTCCAACCCTAAAGTTTTGCCCGCCTCGCATCCCTTACCTAACCACCCGGCGCAACGCTTCCGCCTCTCTCACTCGCTCCGGTGACGACACTAGAGAGTAACCAGCAAGCCTGCGTCAATTCGGCTGAATCCGCGTCAAAACGCAATAAGATGACGACAGCCGGTGTCGACTGGCCGGATGCACCGCGATTCAGATTGGAGTCGAGTCATGAAGAAGATTTGTATAGCCCTGCTGGTAATGGTTTCTACAGCCACGTGGGCCCAGTCGGGTGCGCGCAGCGCAGACATCGAACGCGTGCAAAGCGCGACCACCATCCTCAGCCAGATCATGGAAGCTCCCGACCGCGGCATTCCCGACAGCATCATGTCGGGCGCAAAGTGCATAGCGGTGGTGCCGTCCATGATGAAAATCAGTTTCATTTTCGGCGCCAACTACGGCAAGGGCGTCGCCACCTGCCGCACCGCCGCGGGTTGGAGCAGCCCGGCGTTCTTCCGCATCGAAGGCGGCAGCTTCGGCTTCCAGGCAGGCGGACAAGCCAGCGACCTGGTACTGATCATTCGCACCGACGACGGCATGCAGCACTTGCTTCAGAGCAAATTCAAGCTGGGGGCTGACGCGTCGGCTGCTGCCGGACCGGTCGGACGGGATACTCAGGCAGCTACCGACCTGACTATGCGCGCCCAAGTCCTGACCTATTCGCGCTCGCGCGGCTTGTTTCTCGGGGTTTCGTTGAGTGGGGCCGTTATTCGCCAGGACGATGGCGACGTGCGCGCTTTCTACGGAAAAGACTGGACGTTTTACTCGCTGCTGAACGGCGAAGTACCGCCGCCTCAGGACGCACAGGTTTTTCTGAACTCAATCGAGCACTATGCCCCGACGCGGCGTGCCGCCAAACCTGCGGTTACGCCAACCCCGGTACCCGCTGCTGCTCCTCCGGCTACTCCCGCCGAGCCTACGGCCTCAGCGACGCCAGCCTCTGAGCAGGACAAGGCCCCGGCCGCGGCTCCCGCCCCGGCTGCCTCAACTGACCCAGCGGGCAGCGGAAATAACCTGCGGTAGCGCAAACTCAATTTCACAGCGGTGGCTGCGGCCACCGCTTTTTGTTGCAGCAATGTCGCCCTCCCCGTAAGCTCCATTTTGCCGCTCCCACTGTCCGGTGCTACGGTCAATCAGCCCCTTGATGCTCTACAGACTTCAGTACGTGCCGCTCGTCCTTCTGGTGCGATTCATCGGAATGCTGCCTCGCCCCCTGGCGCGCGGCGTAGGGCTTGTCATCGCTGGCGCTGTCTATCACCTGCATCCTCGCTTGCGGCGAGTCGGTATGCGCAACTTGGAAATGGCGTTTCCCGGCAAACCCTTGGCCGAACGTCGCAGGATTCTGCGCGGGGTCTATCGCTCCCTGGGACGACTTATGGCTGAGTTCTGCCTCTTCCCTCATTACACGCCTTCCAACGCGTCGGAAATCGCAGTTTATCAGGGCTTCGAGAACTTCGAAGCCGCCGAGAATCGCGGCAAGGGAGTGCTCTTCCTCACCGGACACTTCGGCGGCTGGGAGATCGGCTCGTTCTTTCATTCTCTGCACGGCCATCCCATGCGGATCGTGGTGCGCCCTATCGACAATCCTTATGTGGACGATCTCGTCACGCGCTACCGGACGCTCCATGGCAATACCGTGATCGGCAAACAGGGATTCGCCCGCAGTTTGCTTGCCGCCATGGATAACAACGAAACGGTCGGCATCCTGATGGACACCAATATGACGCCGCCACAGGGTGTGTTCGCCGATTTCTTTGGCATTCCCGCTTACACCGCGGTCGGCATCGCCCGGGTCGCCCTTCACACCGACGCGGCTGTGGTACCGGCGTTCACCATCTGGGACCCAGTGCTGCGCAAGTATCGCGTCGAGTTCGACCGGCCGATTGATTTGGTGCGCACCGGCGACAACGAGGCCGATGCCGTCGCCAATACTGCCATCTTCAATCGCATCTTCGAGGACTTCGTGCGCAAGTACCCCGACCAATGGCTGTGGGTGCATCGCCGCTGGAAAACGCGGCCTCCAGGAGAACCGCCACTGTACTGAGGGGAAATCACCACGGAGTGCACCGGGAAAATTTAACTCATACAAGATCCGCGTCCATCCGCGAAAGCCGCGGTTGCTTTTGCCTTCGCTTTTCTCTCTTTGCTTCTCCGTGCCCTCCGTGCTTCCGTGGTGATCGGTTTTGAATTTCCCCAGCCACTCGCCTATAACTGACGAATGTCACAGACTCTGCAAGCCTTGGCTGAGTTCACCGCTGCCCGCCTGATCGGCGATGGCAACATCGAGATCGCGGAAGTGGCGAGCCTCGCCCACGCACAGCCGGGCGACCTCGTATTTGTCGAATCCGACCGTCATCTCGACCATGCCTTGAACTCGAAGGCCAGCGCAGTCATAGCTGGTGAATTTGCCGTCGGCATGGCCGGACGCAAGCCGCTGCTGATCAGCCCGCGTCCCCGTCTTGCGTTCGCTACCGCCGCCAAGCTCCTGTATCCCCGAACCATTCATACCTCCGGCGTTCATCCATCCGCCATCGTGGATTCTTCGGCGAAGGTTGCACCCACAGCCGGCATCGGTGCTCTCGCGGTGATCGAAGCCAATGCGGCGATTGGCGAACGGACCTTCATCGCATCGGGATGCTCCATCGGAGAAGGAGTCGTAATTGGCGACGACTGCGAAATCTATCCCCGGGTTGTGATCTATCCCGGAACCACCCTGGGGCGCCGCGTTATCGTGCATGCCGGTGCGGTCCTCGGTTCCGACGGCTTCGGCTTTGTTCGTGACGAAACCTATGGGCGCTACGTGAAGTTCCCTCAAGTCGGACGCCTCGTCATCGGCGACTACGTCGAGATCGGCGCCAACTGCACCATCGACCGCGGCGCGCTCGATGAAACCGTCATCGGGCCCGGCACGAAGTTCGACAACCTGGTGCACATTGGCCACAATTGCTCGGTTGGAGCAAATGTCGTGATCGCGGCCCAGACGGGCATTTCCGGTAGCTGCAGCATCGGAGATGACTGCCTGTTAGGCGGACAAGTCGGCCTTGGCGACCATGCCGCCATCGAGTCGGGCGTCATCCTGGGAGGGCAAGCCGGAGTCTTGCCCAACAAGACGATCCGCGGCAAGGGTGTGATTTACTGGGGCACACCCGTGAAGCCGGTTCGGGAGTACCTCAAAGAGCTCGCGACGCTGTCGCGGCTGACCCGCAAAGCAGGAAAATAGGAGTTATGGCCGTCATCGTCGTCGGTGGACACTCCCGAAGTGTGGGCAAGACCAGCGTAGTCGCCGGCATTATTGCCGCACTGCCCGACATGCACTGGACCGCCGTCAAGATCACCCAATACGGTCACGGAATCTGCTCAGCCAATGGCGAGCCGTGCGACTGCGCTACCGACGACCACGCCTGGGCGGTTACGGAAGAGCGCGACCGCAGCGGCGAGAGCGACTCGTCCCGCTTCCTGGTGTCGGGCGCCGCACGCTCACTGTGGGTTCGCACTCGCCAGGGACTTTTGGCGGAAGCCATGCCACGGCTTCGCAAGGAGTTGGCAGTCGCGGAAAACGCCATCCTCGAATCCAACAGCGTCATGCGCTTTCTGCGTCCCGATCTCTACCTCACCGTGCTCGACGCCGCCAATCCCGACTTCAAGGCCTCGGCGAAGGAGTATCTGGACCGCGCCGATGCGGTGATTCTGCATGAGGGATCGACGCAAATCGCGTGGAACAAGGTTTCGCTCAAGCTTGTATCCAATAAGCCGACATTTCGCATCTGCCCGCCACCGTATGTGACGCCGGAACTGATCGAGTTCGTGCGACAGCAAATCGAAATGCGTGCCGCCAAGTCTCGTGAGGATTTGAAAATCTGATTACTTTGGTAAGTTCAGACGGGTTTCCAAATGTGGCGGCGGGTTAGTTCAAATGCTCCATCAATTCGCTGCTAAAGTTTCGGGGGCACGGCTTTCGTTGCAAACACGATCGTGTAGCTCACCTTGTGCTTACCATCAGGTCGTAGGTACAACCTCGCAGCACCTGCAACCCGCCGGTTTACAAGGTCAGCGAATTGCCCGGCCCCTTCACTCATTTTGGCAGAATACATTTCGTTGTCCTTCAGCTGAGCACAGGTTCCGTACTGCTTTTGGCAATACAAATACACTTAATAGGACGATCCTTCCGCAGTTGTGAGGATTGCTTTGACGTTCGTAGCTTGGACACTTCCTGTGATACTGGCCCCCGGCGCCGCAAAAGTGCAGTGCGCCACAGACCCGCCACCTCTGTTGTCGACCGCAATCGCGTCAGCCGGAAAAGGTTGCGAGCAAGGCGTAGTGGTGCTTGGTCCAATGTCGGCCGCCCCCACGCCAACCCCTCGCACGGTCTGCTGATAGCTAGAGAGAACCTTCAGGGTGACGTCACGTTGCGAAGCAGAAAACGAGATTGGAGGAAAAAATACTAAGAGAAACGCAACGGTCGATGCTTTCACGTTCTGCCTCCGTCTGAGGTGCCTACTCAGGCCGCTATCTCATTTTCCCTCTTCTGCGTCCGACGAGATACTTATTTCCCCTCCATAGGCGTGACGCAGATTCCTGAATTGGGTCTGCTCGGAACAACTACTTCGGCTCCAGCTTCAACGAAGCCGAGTTAATGCAATACCGCAGTCCGGTCGGGCGCGGGCCGTCGGGAAAGACATGCCCAAGATGCCCACCACAACGTGAGCACGTTACTTCGACCCGTCGCATGCCAAAGCTGTTGTCATCGTGCGAATCGACGTTTTCCGCAGTGGCGGGCTGAAAGAAGCTCGGCCAGCCGCACCCTGAGTCGAACTTCGAGTCCGATAAGAACAACTCCTGTCCACAGGCAGCGCACTTGTACACTCCCGGAGTGTTAACTCCTTCATATTCCCCAGTGAAGGGACGCTCGGTCCCCTTCTCGCGCAGCACGCGATACTGCTCCGGCGTCAATTCTTTGCGCCACTCTTCTTCTGTCTTCTGGATCTTTTCGGCCATCGATATCCTCGCCCCATTGGATTATTTTCGACCCGGTTTCGTTGCAGGTATGGTATCCCAGAACGCCATCATCGACAGCGTTGAGGCGCTTGAAAGCCCCGGATATCGTTAAAGATATTGACTTTCTACACTCTGCAACTGTTTTTCCACATCTGGCACGTCACACTTGGATGTGACGCCTCGCACAGCGGCTCGGGAAATTCTCTTTTATCAAGGATGGAGCAGTGCTTTCGCCCGGTTCGGACGATAAATCCTAGTCCCGCACACGGATCGATAGCCGCACCAGTTATTCGCGATCAAACCTATGGCAAATCTTAAGGATGCAGGACACCTTTTCCGGATGGCAGCGGTCTTCGCCGTCGGCATCGTCTTGTTCCTGGTCTTGCGCGGGATCTTTGTTCCCAAGACCTTTGGACAATACGGTCATTACCGGGCCGCGGCCATTGCCGACGTCGCTGCAAAACCAGTGGTATTCGCCGGCCACCAGGCTTGTGAGGCCTGCCACACCGATGTGCACGAAATGAAGAGCAAGGGTGTGCACGCGCGGGTTGCCTGCGAGTCCTGTCACGGCCCGCTGGCCAAGCACGCCGACGACCCCACCGCGCTTCAGCCTCCGCACATCGACGTCGCGGTTTTGTGCGTTCGCTGTCATGAAGCCAACATCGCCAAGCCGAAGACGTTTCCGCAGGTGGTTTCCGCTGACCATTCCGGCGGAGTGGTTTGCGACACCTGTCACAAACCGCATAGCCCGAAGATCGACACGGGAGTGGGCCAATGACCATCACACGCCGTCAATTGCTGATTCTGCTGCCCGCCGCCGCAATTGCCTGGGATTCCATACTCGCGGGCACTCCCGAAGAGTCCCCTAACTACAAGATGACCGATCACTGGTGGGGCATGCTCATTGACGTCACCAAGTGCATTGGCTGTGGCACCTGTGTCCAGGCCTGCAAGGCCGAGAACCTCGTCCCCGACGGCTACTACCGCACCTGGGTCGAGCGCTACCGCATTGCTGAATGGGACACCGAGATGCCCCAAGTCGATTCGCCCGATGGGGCCCTGCACGGATTCCCGGCCACCACGCAGGAAGGCGGAAAGAATTTCTTCGTACCGAAACTCTGTAATCATTGCGCTGATTCCCCCTGCACCCAGGTGTGCCCGGTGGGCGCGACCTTTGTCTCCCCGGATGGCGTGGTTCTGGTCGACCAGAAGTACTGCCTGGGATGCCGCTACTGCATCCAAGCGTGTCCGTACGGCTGCCGTTTCCTGAATCCCGAGACCGACACGGCCTCCAAGTGCACGCTCTGCTATCACCGCATCACCAAGGGACTGACGACCGCCTGCTGCGAGACCTGTCCCACGGGCGCGCGCCAGCTGGTGGACTTCAAGAATCCCAACGATCCAATCCACAAGTTCCTTGAAACCCATAGCGTCCAGGTCCTGAAACCATATATGGCAACCAAGGCAAAGGTTTACTACTTCGGCCTCGATGGCTCGGTGCGATAGGAGGGTTCGTGCACGGCATACCAGTTGAAGGTTTCATGTACCCCAACGAGATCGAACTGCAGTGGAGCGTGCTGATCGTGCTCTACCCGTTCCTGACCGGACTGGTCGCCGGCGCCTTTATCCTGGCGTCGTTGGAACGCGTGTTTCGCGTGGACGCCGTGAAGCCGACCTATCGGCTGGCGCTTTTGACCGCCCTGGCCTTTATGCTGGTCGCGCCGTTACCGCTGCAATTGCACCTCGGGCATCCCGAACGCTCGCTGGAGATGTATCTGACGCCGCACACCTCGTCCGCAATGGCCATGTTCGGCTTCGTTTACTTGTGGTACCTCATGGCAGTCCTGGTACTCGAAATCTGGCTGGACTACCGCCGCGACATCGTCGTGCGGTCACAAGCCACCACTGGCTGGACGCGCTGGATCTACAAGGTGCTCACGCTGGGCTCCACCGATATCAGCGAACGGTCGCTGGCGATCGATCAGAAAGCCGGCTGGATCATCACCATCATTGGCATACCGTCGGCCTTCCTGCTGCACGGCTACGTCGGTTTCATTTTCGGCAGCGTCAAAGCCAACCCCTGGTGGTCTTCACCATTAATGCCGGTGGTGTTCATCTTCTCGGCTATGGTTTCGGGGATCGCCGCTGTGATGCTCATCTACATGTTTATGTGCAAAGCTCGCGGTACGCAGATCGACATGAGATGCGTGGACACAGTAGCTAAGTACCTCTTCTATGCGTTCCTGGTCGACTTCACACTTGAGGTGCTGGATCTGATTCACCGCATCTATGAGTCGGACGAATCGTTCCGCAGCCTCGACTTCATGGTGCACACCAGGCTGTACTTTCCGCACATCGTGATTCAGATCCTGCTGGGAACGCTGACCCCGATTCTGCTGCTGGCGGCGACCCAGGTTCTGCCCCTGAAGGAAGCTCGGCGCAAGCTGATCTACGGATTTGCCGGCTGCCTCACCCTGATCGGTATCTTCGCCATGCGCTGGAACGTGGTAATCGGAGGCCAACTCTTCTCCAAGAGCTTCCTGGGCTATACCACTTACAAGATGGGCTTCGTCGCC
>DATBZX010000156.1:0-7468 GCA_036512955.1 Terriglobales bacterium | reverse complement strand
CCAGGAACGAAGTCACAAATCTTCGTAGGATTGCCGCTGCAGGATGCAAGCTATCCGGCGATATTCCTTGAAATGCTTAGGATTCTCGAAATGCAGAGCGAGCGCCTGACCAGGTCGTGGCAAAAACGGCAGGACATAGCCTATTCGCTCCGTAAATTCCTAGACCGGTATGCGAAGGAGAACCCGGACGATCCTGCGATTGCGCAAATGCGAAGCCTCGACATCAAGACCATGACCGAGCTTTGGTGATGCGACCAGATTGTCTTATGGTATCGGTGGCTTTTTCGCCGCACTCGTCTGGGTCTCATTCCACCATCCTCCGCCCAGCGCCTGAAATAGGGAGGCCGAATCGGTGTAACGGCTTGCGGCTGAGGTCGTCCGGTCCAGCATGGTTTGCAGGTACTGCCGTTGCGCATCGAGCAATGCAAGCTGGCTGATGCCTCCAGCGTGGAAGCGTTGTTCCGCAATCTGGTAGGTGACCTCGGCCTGTGCAGCCGCTTCACTCCGCGCTTGCAACGTTTGGGCATCCTTCTCAATGGCCGTCAGTGCGTCGGCCACTTCGCGAAACGCCTGCAGCAGAGTTTGCTGGTACGAGCTGCCCGCTTCCTGGTAGGCCGCGACGGATTTGCGCTTCTCCGCTTGCAGCGCTCCGCCGTTAAAGATGGGTTGCGCCAGTGACGCTCCCACGCTCCATACGTCTGCGCCTTTGGTGAAACTCGTCCCGATACCTCCGACGCTCCCTGAAAGAACAATCTGCGGATATAGGTTCGCCGTCGCCAGTCCAACATTCGCGCTGGCTTGATGCAGCAACGCCTCGGAGGCGCGGATGTCTGGGCGCTGGCGGGCCAACGACGACGGCAGGCTCAGGGGCAGCTCGTTGGGAAGTTGCAAGCTGTCGAGGCTAATGCCCTTGATCTCCGCCTCGGCCGGGCTCTTGCCAATCAGGACTGCGAGTTGATGATTGACCAATTCAACCTGTTGCTCGAGCTGCGGAACAGAGGCCCGCGTTTGCTCCACCAGAGTGCGCTGGCGGTTGATCTCGTATTGCGGTAATCCACCTGCCTGAACCCGTTGCTCCGTAATCGCGAGCTGTTTCTGCTGCAATTCAAGCAGTTTTCCTGTGATCTCGATTTGCGAGTGCAACTGTGCCTGCCGGATGACTGCAGAGACCACATTGCCGGCGAGCATGAGGCGTGCCGCTTGCAATTGCCAACGTTGATATTCAGCTTGTGCGTTGAGGCCCTCGACCAGGCGGCGGTTTGCCCCAAACAGGTCCAGGGCATACGACACAGCTACCGACCCGTTCAGCAGGCTGAAGGGCGGCGGACTGGGGAAGGGAACTCCGAACTGAGCCAGATCGAGTTGTTCTCTCTGCACCGAGATGTTCGCATTCACCGAGGGATACTTCGTTGCTCCTGTGCGAGCATTCGATTCCTCTTGTGCCTCTTTGAGGCGCGCGGTGGCTTGTGCCAGTGTTGGACTGTTAGCCAGGGCTTCGCGCACCAATCGATCGAGTTCAGGGGAATGAAACAACGTCCACCACTGTGCTGGTACATCCATTGCAGGATCAAGGTGTTGTGCCGCGCCTGTACTTCCTGCGGAGCTGACAGTATTCGAGGGCTGCGGTACCGGCGTGTACGTTCCAACGGTCGGCGGAGCAGGCGGACGATAATGAGGTCCGACCGTGCACCCCGCAAGCAGGACAGCGACGAACATGGCGGCGGCCACGCACGCCGGCAATCTCCGTTTTGTGATTGATTTCATTGTCTGCACCTCAATCGAGGGTCCGGCGATAAGTCATCACCGCCACCCCCATTACCACTACCGTGAATATGATGAGGGGCCACACGTTTGGCCAGGAGTTTGCCCAACCGTTTCCTTTCAGCAGAATGCCGCGAATGAGCCGATTGAAATAAGTGAGTGGCAACAGGTTTCCGATTACCTGTGCCCACTTCGGCATGCCTTGAAAGGGAAACATGAAGCCGGAGAGCAAAATGTTGGGCAGAAAATAGAAGACCGCCAGCTGCACTGCCTGTAACTGGTTATCCGCCAATGAAGAAAACGTTATACCCACCGTCAGGTTTGCCGCGACAAACAGCAGGGCTACCAGGTAAACTGCGCCGACATTTCCAAAGAAGGGAACATGAAAAACAAACCGCGCCGCGAGCAAGATGATGGTCGATTGGATCAGCCCGATCCCGATGTACGGGATCAATTTGCCTGTCATGACTTCGACTGGGGTAGACGGCATCGCCAGCAGGTTTTCCATCGTCCCGCGCTCACGCTCGCGCGTCATCGCGAGCCCAGTCATCATCACCATGGTGAGCGTCAAGATCACTCCCATCAGGCCCGGCACCACGTTGTACTGCGTAATTCCGTCGGGGTTAAACAGGCGATGGACCCGGACATCAAATGGGGCGGGACTTCCCGCCAGCGGAGCAAGCGGCCCGGTCAGTTCCTTCAGAATGACTGATTGCGTAATGCCATTCACCGCAGCCAGCGCACTGGCCGAAGCGGTTGGGTCGCTGCCATCGGCTTCAATCAACAGAGCTGGACGCTCATGGCGAAGAAGTTGGCGCGTGAATCCCGCGGGAATATTCACAACAAAGAGCACCTTGCCTTGGTCTAGTGCCTCTCGGCCCGCGACTTCGTTTGGCAATTCGCTGACGACCTTGAAGTAGGATGAGTTCTTCATCGCCGAGACGAAGCTGCGCGTAATGTTGCTGTTGTCCCCGCTGATGATCGCCGTGTCCAGGTGCTTCGGATCGGTGTTGATGGCATATCCGAAAAGCGCCATCTGAATGATAGGGATTCCCACGATCATCGCGAAGGTGACCCGGTCTCGCCGGAGCTGGAGGAACTCTTTGCGGACAATGCTCCACCAGCGAACGATCGAGAAACCATTGCGCCCACTCATGTTCGGTCTCCGAAGTTGTCGGCGGACCGGCTCATCATGTAAATAAAGACATCCTCGAGGCCAGTGTCGATCTTCTCGGCACGCAATCCCTTGGCGGCAACGGTCGCCTCCACCGTGCGCTGTAGCAATGCGGCGTCGGTGCCGCTCACGTGCAATACCGTCCCGAAGGAAACGGTTTGCTCCACTCCCGGCTGTTGACGCAGAGTTTCCTGCAACTGCACCAGATGGTCGCCGAAGATCGCCCAACTACTGAGATGTTGGCTGGCGACGACCTCCGCCGCTGAACCTTGCGCGAGCAGTTTGCCGTATGCGATATAGGCCAGTTTGTGACAACGCACGGCCTCGTCCATGTAATGCGTGCTGACGAGGACGGAGACGCCCCGCTCCGCGAGTCCTTGCAACTCGTCCCAGAAATCACGGCGCGCCTTGGGGTCAACGCCGGCCGTCGGCTCATCGAGCAGCAGCAGCATGGGATTGTGCAGCATGCAGGCAGCGAGCGCCATGCGCTGCTTCCACCCGCCAGACAATTCGCCGGCCAATTGGTTGGCACGGCTGGATAGTCCAAGGTCTTCCAGGGACTTCTGAACGATATCGCGCCGGTTGGGCAGCTGGTACATGCGCGCTACGAAATCCAGGTTCTCGCGGATGGTGAGGTCATCCCAGAACGAAAACCGTTGCGTCATGTAGCCGACATTGCGCTTGATGTCCGCACTCTCGCGGCGAATGTCGAAGCCAAGGCATGTGCCGCTGCCGGAGTCAGGCTTCAGCAGCCCGCACATCATGCGGATCGTGGTCGTCTTGCCGCTTCCGTTGGGCCCGAGGAAGCCGAAGATCTCTCCCTTGCGTACACGCATCGACACGTTGTTCACCACGTGCTTATCGCCGAAGTGCTTGTTCAGCTTCTGCACGTCGATCGCATACTCGGGGCTGAGGGACGTGCTCATTGCAGCGTGACCTCCAAGGGCTGTCCGGGATGTAATGTCGCGGCTTTGTCCAGCGGCGGCTTGGCGATCACCATGAATATGAGCTTCGACCGGTTCTCATTGCTGTAGATGACCGGCGGTGTGTATTCAACTTGCGTGGAGATGAATGTGATGGTCGCCGGGACTTCCGATGAACATCCATCGCAATGAACGTTGATGCCTTGCCCGATCTTCAGTTTTCCCACCAGGGTTTCTGGCACGAAGAAACGGACTTCCAGGTTCTCGGGCGGCAGCACCTGCACCACAGGATTCCCCGCAGCAACCCATTCGCCCTCGCGATAGAGCGTGTCGAAAACCAATCCATCGCGCGGCGACGCGATAGCCTTCTGCTGCAGCTTCCATGTTGCTTGCTCAAATGCGGCGCGATCGGCCGCCACTTGTTCCGCCTGGGCCTTTATCTGCTGGTTGCGGGCGGGAAGTGCGGCCACCACCAGTGAGCTCTCGATTTGTCGCACCATCGCCGTACTGGTTTCAACAGCGGTTCGCGCGGTGATCAGGTCGGTCAGCGAAACGCCCCCTGCCGCGTACTGCGATTCATAGCTCTTGAGGATGTCGACAGCCTTCTGCTTCTCTGCCAGTGCCTGCGTCAGCTGGGCGCGGGTGACATCGATTTCCGGTGGCCGTTTTCCTGTCTGCAAATCAGCCAGACGGGCTTGCGATACTCGCACTGCCTGCTCGGCCTGCCGGGTCGCCGCTGCTTCCGGTTCGTTATCCAGGCTAAAGAGGGGGTGCCTGACCGAAATCGTCTCTCCACGACTCACAGCCAGATGGGTAAGCCGCCCGGCTTGGGGCGACGCCACATATACAAACTTGCCCTCGACGTAGCCCTGATAGGCGTTGCTCGGCTGGCGGTTGCATCCACTTAGAATCATGGCCAGGATTGCAACCAGGCCAAGCAGTAGGAGATGGGATGGTGCATAGAATCTGCGCATTATCTTCTCCGCAGTCATCGTTTCCTTCGCGACTTCTTAATCGCAGGCTGGGGCGGATGCCGCAGCCCGTCCAACAGCAAACCGGTGATATGCCGCCCCACTGCGTGGCGGCTAAGCGGTCTGCGGTGGAATATCTCCGCCCAGATTCCAACCGTGGCCATGTGCAGCATCACCAGTCCCAGCATGGAAAACACCACCAGCAGGGGATTGAGGTCTGGATTCAAGGTTTGTTTAGCTTGTCCCTGTTGGATGGCCGCGGCCACAGTGCGCACCTTGTCATAAGGCAGACGGCGCAATGCACGGCCCCGCAGCAACCCGCCTTCGTTCAGGATTTCGCACATCCAGGTCGAGGGGACCCATGGCGCCCGCTCGATTCCCTCGAGCAGCCTGGTCACGAGTCCTGCAATGATTTCGACGGGATCGCCACCCGGTTTCACTGGGCCCCACACATAATCAATGAACGGGCACAGGCGCTCTTCCACCACTACGTCCAGCAGTTGCTCGCGGTCAGCGAAGTAGTAATGGACCATCGCGGAGGTCATCCCTACCCGTTTGGCGATCATGGCGAAACTGGTGGCCGCCACGCCGTGCTCGGCAAACAGCTCGGTAGCGGCCGAAAGCAGCAGCTCGCGCGCGTCGCGACCGGGGCTGGAAACCGGCCGGCCTGGCTTGTCCGATTTATGAACAGATGGTTTCATGGTAGAAATTAATTAATAACATAATTAAATAATGTTGCCCAGTACCTGTCAAGCGAAAACCCCTCCCACCTGTTCAATGGCGCTCCGCCGACCTTCAGGACCGTCGTGCTCCAAGCCCCCGTCCCCAGTCAGATGGTCCGTTTTACATCCAACCATCGTTTCTATCGTTTAGTGACTGGCGTTAGTGCCTTGGACGAGAAGAGCTGTGCCGGGCCGTTCGCTCTCTTTTCGCCCTGTCCGCTCCCGCTTAGTGTTGGCTTTGGACCATGGGCTATGCACGATCGTTGCGGGGGCTAAAGTATTGGAGCCTGGCGACGATGGGTAATAGGTACGGGCTTCTCGGAGTAGCAGAAGCTCAATACTGGTGGACACCCGGTGGCATCGCGGCCCAGGACAATTCGCATTGCGGTGGCAGACTCCAACCAGATGGCCAGCCGCTTGTTGTCTGAAGCATTAGCCAAACAACCAGGCTTCTCCGTGGTGGCGTCCGACGTGACCGGCGAATCCCTGCTGCGCTCCGTGCTTACCCTGAAGCCGGATATCGCGCTGATCAGTGACGCACTCCCTGACGGACCTTTTCACCGCAAGTCCTGCGCAGAGGAGATTCGCCGCTGCACGCCCCAGTGTCCTTGGATTCTGTTACTCGACCAAAGCGAACCCCGGCTTGTGGTTGCTGCTTTCCGCGCCGGAGCCAAAGGCGTCTTCTCCCGCGCCAATTCCGACATCAGCCTGCTCGCCAAGTGCATCCGCAGGGTTATGGAAGGCCAGATCTGGGTCGATAACAAGCAGATGCTCTATCTGCTCGCGGCGCTCTCAGGCAATGCCGATGCGAGCCACGATCCAGTCACTATGCCAGTCAAGCTCACACCCCGGGAGGAGTCGGTCGTCCGGCTTGTGGTCCAGGGTTTGGTGAACCGCGAAATTGCTAACGAACTCCACCTGAGCGAACACACAATCAAGAATTACCTGTTCCGCATCTTCGATAAGCTCGGCGTCTCCAATCGCGTCGAACTTGCCCTGTACGCCGTCGCCAAGCTCGACCTCGACGACTGTTCTGCGGCATAAACTGCGGTCTACGGCAGGCTGAAGGGCTGCATCCCTTTTCAATCTGGAAAAGACTCCTGGCGCTGAGCGGTAAGAGTCGTCGAACTTCCGCTGTTCGAGGTAGCGGCAGACTTCGAAGGCGCAAGCAGAGCGATATTGAACG
The DNA here is from genome assembly GCA_036512955.1 of Terriglobales bacterium. GTDB lineage: Bacteria > Acidobacteriota > Terriglobia > Terriglobales > Acidobacteriaceae > DASRAA01. The sequence continues at coordinate 731 of DATBZX010000156.1, read as the reverse complement.
CCTCGTCCATGAAGCAACGCAGGCCTTCCGGATCAAGGCCGCCGCAGGAGGGAAGATATTCCAGTTCAACTCGGGCGCTACTTTTTGACTGATTCCTTTTCCAGCGACTCCAACTCTCGAGTTAGTTGTTCAGCTTGATCTCGCAGCCGGTGAAGGCGCTCAGCCAGCGAAGGAGCGTTCTTTTCACTACCCGGCGCCGACGGTGTTTGAGCGGTAGCGATCGCCGTGGGAGCCGCTTGGGCCGTCAGGTCCGCCAGGGCCTGGTCGAAGGTGTCGCGGTAGATCAGCCGGTCGCCCATGGCCAGCACCACCTTCTTGAGCTGCGGCATACGGGCTTCAGTGGCTTGGATATAAATGGACTCGAGGTAAAGGAAGCCACCGGTCACCGGGAGAGCAATGATGTTGCCACGCAACACGCGCGAGCCCTGCTGGTTCCATAACGTGAGGTCCTTGGAAATGTTTTGGTCCTGGTCGATGCGCGACTCAATCTGCATGGGGCCGTACATCAACTGTTGCTTCGGCAATTGATAGAAGATCAGCTTTCCCAGTCGGTCTCCATCGCATCGAGCAGCCATCCACCCGATCAAGTTGTCTTTGCCTCTCGGGCTGAATGGCAGAATCAGCAGATACTCGGGTTCTTTCTCCCCGGGCAACGTAGCCACGATGTAGGTGGGTGTAACGGCCTCGGGTTGTCCGGATTGGCCGAACAGGTCGCGAGCGATCTCCCAAAT
>DATBZX010000155.1:0-16239 GCA_036512955.1 Terriglobales bacterium | reverse complement strand
AGCATGCTGGCAAACAACCGTTTTGTCAGGTGGCTCTCCGCCAACAGTAGCCAGTAGTAGCGGGCATGTTTCACTAACCTTCCACCCGTTTTCACCAGCCGCTGCTGCAAGCTCGTCAGCGACCAGTTCTCGATGCGCTTGGGCAACGTCAGCCGCCGCCACAAATTCCCCAGGTTGTAGGCCAGCAGGCTCAGCGCGAGCCGTACTTGGTTGGAGCGGAAACGGTGACAGGAGAGGCGGGTCATCTTCACCGCCTGCTTGCCCTCCTTGATCCATTGCTCTGCCGTCCCCCGCTTGTTATAGAACCGCACTACCGCTCGGCTCGAAGTTTCCAGGTTGGTCACGATGAATCCGACTCGGGGGAATAACTCCCCGGCATGGAACTCCACCTTCGCCACTACTCGTCGTGCGGTCTTCCAACTCGCCGCCTGGTAGAGGAAGCCCTTGTACCAGACCACAGGTTTGTGGCTCGGTCTTCCCACGGGCCGCGTCAGCAACTCCGCGATGTCGCGCTCCAGGCTGTCATTGGCGGGTATGCGAATGGCATACTTCACGCCCCGCTCCTCCAGCGCCTCGTAGATCTCCGACTTGGCAAAGGCTGCATCCGCCCGAAACACTACTTCCTTACCCAGTTCTTGTTGGCGTTCGATCTCCGGCAGTAACAGTTCTGCCCAATCTTCCGCACTATGCACGTTGCCCGGTCGCAGCTTCGCCGCCACACAATCGCCCTCGGCGTTGAACATCAATAGCGGGTGGTAGCACGTGGTCTCGAAGTGGCCGTTGTATGAGCTTTGCTCCTGCTGGCCATAGACTGGAATCTCGGTCGAGTCCATGTCCAGCACCACTCGGCGCGGCGAATCGATCGCTTCCGCTCGTGCAATCAGCTCCCGGTTGATCACGGCCAGCCCAGAGAGGATTGTCTACTGCTGCAACCCGCAGACCTTGTGGCTTACGAGAACTTCAAAGAGGCGGAAGGGCGAGAGGTTGATCGAAAACGCCGCAAAACACTGGAGCTTTTGCTAAGCCTAGAATCCTTCGGAGCGAAGGCCAAGAGAATCAATCGCGACAATCTTACGGAGCTTGTTAAGATGCGCGGATGGACGAAGCCCCGCTGAGTATTGTGGTCACCGAAGAGGACGTACGAACCCAGAAATTCCTTCGCGATTTCGCTACTGCCTGTCGCAAGATGTCTCCGTTGGTGGGGTTCACGACGAGGGCGTTCCTGATCGGTGGCGCTGAAGCCGATTGCACCGCGCTCGGTACCGCTCATAGATCAGTGGACTGACGGGTGTTGTTGATTCCACTGTTTTTGTGCTTTCTTCTGCGACTTCTGTGCGTTCTTCTGCGCTTTCTTTTGCGATTTCTCCGCGCTCTTCTGAGCCTTCTTTTGCGACTTCTGCGCGTCCTCGCGTTGCTGCTCTTGCGCCAGTGCTTGCGCCTTCTCTTGCTTAGTGGGCTGCGAGGAAGACACCTCGGTTTGGGCAACTCCCTGAACGGAAAGAGTCAGACCGAGAAGGATGCACAGGATATAAGTTGTAATCTTCACTGGTTCTCCATGAGATGCGCTTGGCTCTGCCCCGCGAATCCACCCGTCAGTCTTTCACCCTTGCTGATGTCGCGATGTGACGCTGGTCACGGCTTTTGCAGACGAGCACCAAACATTGACCGCAGGACGGTGTCGGAGTACAAGGAATCCAGATAAGAAAGGAAAGTCACGTCTGGTCTGGCGATGACGACCTCATCTGACGACTCGGTGGAACTGGAAGCGCCGACGATGCGAACTCCGCGCATTTCGCGCCACAGCGCCCGTCGCCGAAAGCGAGTCGCAGCGCGGACTTTACTCATTCTGGGTATCGTCGTTGGCGTCTTGGCCGTCGATGACTTTATCTATAACGCTTATGAGAGAGCCAGCGTTCTGGACGTAATCAGTGTTGTGGACGAAAATGGGCGGCGAGTGGCAAAAGACGACGGCTCCAATTTCTCTGACGCCTATCTGAGTCACTTCGAAGAACTCCAACAACTGGACGCCGCCGCTGCGTTGCTTGCGGCTGCATGCGTGATCACATCCAAGGTGATCTCTCGAAGGATAAAAAGACACCGCAGATGACCATGCGGCAATCGTCTGGCGGTGGGAAAGTCACGTGTCACATACAGAGCGGCTCGGGTTGTTGATCAGTTAACTTCCGAAAAGTGATCGGACAGTTCTAGATCAGATGGCTTTTGTCGTTCACGGGCTCGCCTCTCTGGGATGCTGCCGTCACCCCATGCCCATCCGCACTCGCAATTCAGGATTTCGTTCAGGTGCTCTTTCATCAGGACTCGATGACATTGAGGGCAGGTGCGATACCACACGGATTGGCCTTCTCTGGCTCTTGAGCGACGAAGCGACGTTCGAGAACTTAGTCTAATTAGCGACATCTCACCCAGAATTAGGAGGCCGTGAAGAGCCTCTGGTCGACGTCAAGCGACCTCGCCGACGGCTGACCGCAGCGCACAAGTTGTTCTGGGTTGTGTTGCGAAGGGTTTGGGCTGGATGGAAACAGCCTCTCGTCGTGGTTACGCCCAGAACCGTTGTCGGCTGGCATCGCGCTGGCTTTCGGCTGTATTGGAAATGGCTTTCGCGAGCCCGATCGACGGGAGGTCGAAAGCCGGTGAGCAAAGAAGTGCGAGCGCTGATCTTCCAGATGGTCGCTGAAAATCCGACTTGGGGAGCACCGCGCATTCATGGCGAGTTGCTCATGCTGGGCTTCGACGTATCGGAGCCAACCGTGTCGCGATGGCTCCGGCGAGCACCGAAACCTCCAGATGTGGCGAAGCGATGGCTGACCTTCCTGCGGAACCATCGCGCGGCGATCGCAGCGATGGACTTCTTCACCGTGCCGACGCTCACCTTTGGCATCCTGTACTGCTTCTTCGTAATCGATCACGACCGTCGCCGCATCCTGCACTGCAACGTCACCCGCAATCCCAACGCTCTCTGGGTCACACTGCAGCTGCACGAGACTTGGGAATACGGCCAGCAGCCGCAACGTTTCCTGATCTTCGATCGCGACTCGAAGTTCAGTGCTGATGTCGTTTCGACGGTGAAAGCCATTGGTCCGGAGCCCATCAGAACCGCATTCCGCAGTCCCTGGCAGAACGGAATTGCGGAGCGCTGGATTGGCAGCGTGCGGCGGGACTTGCTCGACCACGTGATCGTTCTCAACGAGCGGCACCTCCGACGGTTGCTGAAAGACTACGTGCGTTATTACCACGAGGACAGAACTCATCTCGGACTAGGAAAGGACACGCCCGGAGGTCGAGCTGCGGCGTCGCAACCTTCGAGCCATAAGATTGTCTCTTTCCCGCGACTCGGCGGCCTGCATCACCGGTATAGCGTCGCGGCCTAACAAACTGTGCTGGAAATTATGGTCGTTCTCGGAGGCAGGGAGCTCCATGTCTGGCATCTTCGGCGATCGAGTTCGTCGGCCTTGTTTCTGGCAAGGTATAGCCGTCGAAGGCCGCCACGCCGAGCCGCTTCTGGCGAAGGCAGCGACTCTCGCAGCGAAACCGGGACGCGTTTAGTTTTGACGAAGCACAGCGGAAGAGCATGCCATTTTCCGTCATGGCGAACCATTACTGCTGTTCAGGCGAAATCGCGCATTGAGCGTCCTTGAGACGAACAAGTCTAGTGTTTCGTCTCTCCAGCGCCCGTGATTTGCATGGGCACATCGCCATGACCCAGTCGGCGATGAAAAAAATCAAAGACCAGCCCGTATAGCTGATACGCCAGTTCAGGGTCATAACGGACACCCTCATCGCGCATGAAGGCGTGAGCGCCGTTCACCTCATGCCAGCTGAACCGGGCGTCTATCTCATTCAGTCGGGCCAGCACTTTCATCCTCCCCTCCAGAGGGATGTGCGGGTCCTGCCGCCCCCACATCATCAGCAACTCTCCCTTGATCTCTTTCGCCCGCTCAAGCGAATCATCCTTCATGCCCTTACCAAGACCACCCTTGTGGATATCGGTTGCATAGAAGCAGGCCGCCAGCACGTCGGGATTCATGGCAGCGCGAAACGCCAAATGGCCGCCGATGCAGATTCCCATCGCTCCCAATCGGCCAGTGCAATCAAAACGCGACTTTAAGTAGTCCAGCGCCGCACGCGCGTCCGCGTCGAAGCTCGCAAGTTCCTTGGTCGTCTTCAGCACATTACCGCGGTCAGAACCGGCCTGGTCATACGCCAACACCGTCCCGGCAGCCTCAAACTCGTGATAAATCTCCGGAATCGCAACCATGTATCCATGCCCCGCAAGCATTGCAGCAGTTCTGCGAATCGGCCCGGTCACTTGGAAAATCTCAGTAAAAAAGACAATTCCGGGATATTTACCGGGCGCTGCCGGCCGGACGAGGTGCGTCCGCATCGGTCCGTAAGCTGTTGAGAGTTCCACTCGTTCATCGTCGATAACGATCATAGTCCGTTGCCTCCATTCTCAACCGAGGGGATGATCATGGCGTGTCATACGACGTTCAGGGACTTCGCGTTCACGTCCCATCGAACGGGTCTCGAAATCTGCTGGATTGCGGTGAACGGAGTGCGTTGATCGTCACAAAGTCGTCCGCATTTAGCCACACTAACAGAAATCGAAGACATCGGACCTTGCCTCAACCACCTGGAAAAGGAACCAAGCCGAAGCTCCCGCACGATTCGGCGTTGCCATGGCGGTTCGGCGCGGCGACGCTCACGCGGTCGGCGAACGACGCCGCGCATTCCGTTTATCGATAAGTCCGCGCCTGGGACAGAATATTTGCGCACTACAGGTCGTGATCAGGCACAATCCGCAGCCACAGGTTCATTGATTGCGCCCGTGGGCCAATGCAAGTGCTAGTCTTGACCCGGTAACCGATGAAGAACCGAGACATCCAGGCAACTTGGAAGTATCACGATGGCACGAAACACTCGTACTGGAGTATTCGTAACAATCCTCACGTCCTGGACTGGGCGAATCGGCCGCTACCTTTCAAAATCTATCCCACGATAGAGCCGCTTCCGTTGCCGCGGGACGTGCCGCAAACAGGGGTGGCCGCGCTCTCTGCGATCTCAGAGTCCGTGCCCTCGTCGAGTACTGATTCCGTCCCTACCCTCCAAGACCTAGCGCGCATCCTGTACTTCTCGGCGGGAATTACCAAACAGCGAGAACATTCGGGTGAACAATTTTACTTTCGCGCCTCGGCCTGCACTGGAGCGCTGTACGAGATCGAACTGTACGTCGTAACTGGCGGCCTCCCTGGGCTGGATGCGGGCGCATATCACTTCAATCCGGCGGACGTGGCATTACGGCTCCTGCGAAAGGGTGATTCTCGCGGGAATTTGGCCCGAGCGACGGCGATGAAACCCGCGGTGGCACAAGCGCCCGTTACGATCATCTGCACGGGAACGTATTGGCGAAACGCCTGGAAATACCAGGCGCGCACCTATCGCCATTTCGGCTGGGACAGCGGCACCTTGCTGGCAAACATGCTGGCCGTTTCTGCAGCTTCGGGACTGGCCGCCGAAATCGTAGTTGGGTTCGTGGACGGCGAGGTGAACCGCCTGCTTGATCTCGATACGCGGCGTGAGGTTTCCTTGTGCCTGGTGCCTATCGGGCGCACATCGGAGAGTCCGCTGCCATTCCCGAGAGAGGCTCCAGTACTCGGCCTAGAGACAGTCACTCTGTCGAAAAATGAGGCTGAGTATCCCGCCATGTTCGAGATGCATGACGCGTCTTCGCTTGAGTCCGAAGAGGAAGTAGCTCAGTGGCGCGAGAAGCAACCGATCTTCCCATCTCCCGCTATGGCTGGTGAGGCAGTTTGCCTCCAGCCGCTGCCGCATGAAGAACAACCGAAGGACACGATCGAGCAGGTGATCCTGCGTCGCGGCTCGACCCGAACGTTCGACAAGGCAGCATCTATTACACTGGCGCAACTCTCAACCATTATCGACTGCGCCACCCGAGGTCTTTCGGCTGACTTTCTTGAGCCTCCCGGCGCGCAGCTCAACGATCTTTACCTGATCGTGCATTCAGTGCACGCGCTCAAGGCGGGTGCTTACTTCTTCCACCGTGAACGGAACACCCTGGAGCTTTTGAAGGAGGGGGCGTTCCGCGCCGAAGCCTACCACCTTGGTCTGGAGCAAGCGCTTCCGGCGGACGCCTGCGTGGATATCTTCTTTCTCGCCGATTTGAAACTCATCCTGGAACGATACGGGAACCGCGGCTACCGCGCCGTCCAGTTGGAAGCGGGCTCCATCGGCGGCAGGATGTACCTGGCCTCGCATGCCCAGGGCTTGGGTGCGACCGGGCTGACGTTTTTTGATGATGACGTTATGAACTTCTTTTCGCCGCACGCGACAGGCAAGGCTGCGATCTTCCTGCTCGCAATTGGCAAACCGCTGAAACGCAACCCACACTAGCACTTCGCAAGCAATGATTTTTCGGTCCCCTCACGTGAGACAATCTGGTCCTCCAACACTCAATGACACTGCTCGCGTTGGTGTCCCTTCTGTCGCGGCTTCGGTCGCTGCGAGCGTCTCGCCTGAACCTCAGAATTGGACTTGCGAGCGTTGAGTCCATGCGGATAGACCTCCGCGTGCGCGCCTAATTGAGTCCTCCCCGCCGTAGCGCCCGTCGTTTTAGGAGCAAGAAGAATACTGGCACCAATATCAGGACGTGAATGGTTGATGTGATCATGCCGCCGACAATCGGCGCGGCAATCGGTTTCATCACGTCCGAGCCAATTCCTGATTCCCACAATATCGGGGCAAGGCTGAGAATGACGGCGGTAACGGTCATCAGTTTCGGGCGTAGCCGCTGGACGGCGCCGTTGATCGTAGCCTCTTCTAGGTCGCTGTCCGTTAACGGCTTCCCCTCTGCGAGCCGATGCTGAAACGCTTCGTGCAGGTAAACCACCATGACCACCCCGGTCTCGACCGCGATCCCAAACAACGCAATGTATCCGACCCACACTGCCACGCTGAAGTTGTAGCCTAGCGCCCATTGCAGCAGAAGGCCGCCCGACATCGCATACAGCGTCGGGAAAATCAGCACCGCAGCCTCGGTGGCGGACTTGAAGACGATGTAGAGCAGCAAGAAGATCACGAAGAATACGATGGGCAAGATGAGCTTGAGCCGTTCTTTGGCGCGCAGTTCGAATTCGTACTCTCCCGCCCAGCGATAGCTGTAGCCCGAGGGCAGAACCAGCCGCTCCTTCAAAAGCCTGTTCGCCCGGTTTACGAAGCCGCCATAGTTGTGGTTCGCCATAATCTTGCGCATCTTCAGAATCAATAACTTGGCCACAGCCTCTCTTGGGGCAATCGAATAAGGGTTTCACCGGTCTATAGAGACGAAGCGCCAGCCTTCTTCCTCTCAGCCCACCGCACTTTCGCGAGCGCAGACAATTTCTTCCGAGCCGCTGCACTCATCGGCTTCCGGTTAGTGACTTTCTTTTCTGGGGCTGCGGTCTTCTTCGGTGCAGACTTGCCCTTCCGCTGTGCCCATCTAAGCTTCATTGCCGCCGATATGCGCTTCCGAGCCGCGGTGCTCATCGTTCGTTTGCGGTGTGTTGTCTTCTGTGGGCGGCCACGACGAGAGAGTGACCCTTCGAGGGCGGCGATAGCTTGATCGAGCCGGGCAAGTCCTGCTTTGAGATCAGAGAGTATTTCGGCGATGCTCATTCAAAGCCTCCAATTTGCGATCAGTGTAGCAGGATGAGGGCAATGAGCATCCTAAGCTGCGCCACCCGCATGACCAAGGCTAGGTGATGCTATCCAACACTGGCACGCGGGCGGCGTGGTTCGCCGAGACTCCGAACATGCCAATAATAATGAGTGACTTGGGACAAGCCTCCTCGCCGAGACTTCAGGTTTCGAGTCGCTCGTCAACCGCTTTAACGAGCGCCGAAAGCTAGGTCCTCCGGGTTCGCGCAGTTGTTTTGGCGCAAACCCGGCAACCTGTGTCCCTCGTTGTGACTTACGGTTGGACGGGTGGCAGCGTATTCGATCCCGACGTGTTGAGACAGGTCGGATGCCCGAACCCGCCGGCGCTGATACCGGTTCCGCCGTACGGATTGGGCGTGATATCGAAGACGATGTTATCGGGACGTGCGGGATCGCCCGAGACTCCGCCCACGCCAGATAGATGGTCGAGTCCGAGGTTGTTGCGCACCCGCCACCCGATATTGTGGTCGGCACACGATGTGTCACCGCTCACGCCGACTCCCCCCACCACAACCTTGCCCGGAGCGTAGAGCGCGAGTCCTCCGCCGAATACGTTGACTCCGCCAACCTTGTTGCCCACCATGGGGTCCTGCGCGGTACCAATCTGATTTGATGGACCGGAATAGGCCTCCTGGGGATCCACCGGATTACTGTGTTGCAGACCGTAGAGGCTGCCTCCGGGCTGCACTGCGGAATACAAGTTCGCAGTCGACAGCGCCAAGCCGTTGGGCTGTCCCGAACCTCCGCTAAAGGAGGATGAGTCGAGGCTAAATGCGTTCGCGGTGTTGGCTTTCTGCGCCGAGATCACCCGGCTTCCCGGCCATTGCGCCCCGCGATTTACTCCGGAAAATGCAACTGCGCACACCACGCCGTCGCGATCGACAATGGTGGCCCACATTTGATTGTTAAGTCCACTGGTCTCTGCCGCCGTGGCTGCCACGAGCGCCGCTTTCAGCGCATTGTAGTCGGGCAGCCCCTTGCATCCGTTGTTACCATTTCCGGCGTTGACGGTTGCGGCATTGCACATCAAAGCCAAGCTCAGAACGAGCGATTCACCTAGGTGTCGTTTCGACAACATCGTAATTCTCCTTCTCGACATTGACTTGTTCCGTTCGGAAGGCCCAGAAAGCAGCAACAACTCTACACCAAAACGGTTGCCAGGAAAGATTAGAACTTGGGTAGACTTCAAGTCGTCTGAGTGCACCGCCTGGCTGCTCCAGCTTTGTCGCGCAGCGACAAGGCCGGCGCCGAGTCCGTCTCCCCGAAGATTGCCCAGAAGTCGGCTCCGAGGAAACCCTCCTGCGATCTCCCCGAAGCCGGTTTCGGGCTAACTTCGGTTGACCGACCCATCGGGAACGCCCCGATTCGTAGAGATGAGCGCGTTTATGGGATCAATCTGGAGGCATTGTATAGAGATCGTGCAGTTCGCTTGTAGACAACAGATGCGTCCGGCGGCTGCGCCAGCCAGTGAATTGACTGATTGGGAGTTCGCTCTTACCATCACCATGCCACTTCAATCGTACGGGCAGGATGATCGAAACAACCATCTCGCACTACCGCATCCTCGAAAAGCTGGGTGGCGGCGGAATGGGCGTGGTGTACAAAGCCGAAGACATGCGGCTGCACCGCTTTGTCGCGCTCAAGTTTCTGCCCGACGGCGTCGCCCAGGATCCCCAGGCTCTCGCCCGTTTTACGCGGGAGGCCCAGGCCGCCTCGGCGCTCAATCATCCCAACATCTGCACGATTTACGACATCGGTGAAGAGGAGGCGCGTGCCTTCATCGCCATGGAGTTCCTCGAGGGGCAGACCTTAAAGCACCGCATCGCGAGGCGGCCGCTCGAATCGGAACAACTGCTTCCCATCGCGATCGACATCGCCGATGCGCTTGATGCGGCGCACGCCAAAGGCATCGTCCACCGCGATATCAAGCCCGCCAACATCTTCGTAACAGAACGCGGCCATGGCAAGATTCTCGACTTTGGACTAGCCAAAGTGACATTCAAATACGCCGCAGGCAGCGCTGAATCCAAAACCGTGATGTCAGACCCTGATCCTCAGCACCTGACAAGTCCGGGAGCGATGCTGGGTACGGTGGCTTACATGTCGCCGGAGCAGGTACGCGCGAAGGAACTGGATGCGCGTACCGACCTGTTCTCGTTCGGCGCGGTGCTCTACGAGATGGCAACGGGCAAGCTGCCGTTCGACGGCTCGAGCTCGGGAGAGATCTGCGGCGCGATTCTGCACAAGGAGCCACCGCCGCCGTCACAGGTCAACCCGCAGGTTTCCGCGGGGCTGGAAGCGGTGATCGGCAAGGCGCTGGAAAAGGACCGCAATCTGCGTTACCAACACGCCGCAGACCTTCGCGCCGACCTGCAGCGGCTGAAACGCGACACTGACTCATCGCAACATTCGGCTGCTGTTGCCCCGGAAATAGGAGTGGAAGCGGCGCACGCCGGGATCACAAGCAGGGGTTCCAGCTCAAAGCAGCGGGTTGCACCGTCGAGTGTGCCCGGGGCCGAATCTTCGCCTGCCGTTCAACAAGTGCGCGGCATTCGTTGGAAGATCGTCGGGCTTGCATTTTTGCTGCTTGCGACCATTGTCGCGGGCGGATTGTACTGGCGCTCGCACCGCGCTCCGATACTTACCGAGCAGGACACGGTGGTGCTGGCTGACTTCAACAATACGACCGGCGACGCCGTCTTCGACGACACCTTGAAGCAGGCGATCTCGGCACAACTGGGGCAGTCGCCGTTCCTGAACATCCTCTCGGACGCAAGAACTCGCGCCACGTTGCGGCTGATGGCCAAGCCGCCGAATACCAAGCTGACACCGGAGGTGGCACGCGATCTCTGCCAGCGCGCCGACGGCAAGGTTTACATTGCCGGTTCGATTGCGAGCCTGGGGAGCCAGTATGTGATCGGCCTGGATGCCATCAATTGCAAGACGGGAGACTTCCTGGCGCAGGAACAGGTGACTGCGGGAAGCAAGGAGCAAGTCCTGCGGGCCCTGGACGAAGCGGCGACTAAGCTGCGGAAAAAACTCGGCGAATCGCTGAGCAGCGTGGATAAGTTCGACGCTCCTCTCGATCAAGTCACTACGCCTTCCCTTGAAGCCTTGAAGGCGTTGTCGGTGGGAAGGAAAAACCTGCAAGAGAAAGGCCCAGAGGCGGCGATTCCCTTCTTCAAGCGAGCAGTCGAACTGGACCCGAATTTTGCGGCCGCGTATTCGGCGCTGGGAATCTCGTATACCAACCTGCGAGAGCCGGGATTAGCCAGTGAAAACTTGCAGAAGGCCTATGATCTCCGCGACAAGGTAAGCGAGCGGGAGAAATTCCGCATCTCAGCGAACTACTATCTCCTGGTCACCGGCGAACTGGAAAAAGCGGTCCAGACCTATGAGACCTGGGCCCAGACCTATCCTCGAAACAATGAACCGTACGGCAACCTGGGAGTCGATTACACCTACCTGGGCCAATATGAGCCAGCGGTCAACGCTAGCCTGGAAGATCTCCGTCTATTTCCGGGCAGCGCCCCTGCCTATACCAACCTCGTTGGTCTTTATACTGCATTGAACCGTCCAGACGAAGCGAAGGCCAAGTATCAGGAGGCTGTCGCGCACAAAGTGAGCAACCCCCTCGTGCGCGGCAATCGCTACGGGGTTGCGTTTTATGAAGGCGACACGGCTGAAATGCAGCGGCAGGTCGACGCGACGAAAGATAAACCGGGAGAAGACGTGCTTCTCTCCTTCGCATCCGATACCGATGCCTTCTACGGGCGTCTCGCCAGCGCCCGGGAAAAATCCCAGCGTGCCATCGAATCCGCTCGCCACAGCGACGCGAAAGAGACCGCTGCCGAATGGCAGATGAACGCTGCTCTGCGCGAAGCCGAGTTTGGGAACACGGCGCGCGCCCGCCAGGAGACGGCCGCTGCGCTGGACACCGCCGCAACCCGTGATGTGCAGATTCTTGCGGCGCTGGCGTTGGCACGGACCGGCGATACCGAGCAAGCACGGAGAATTGCCGATGATCTGGCTCACCGTTTTCCGCTCGACACCATGATCAATCGCTACTGGCTGCCCGCTATCGAGGCCTCGATCGAGATTCGCCGCAACAATCCGGCGACAGCGCTCGAACGATTACGAACCGCGTCGCAGTACGAATTGGGAACACCCACACCCCAGTTCGAGGTTGGCGGCTCGCTTTATCCGGCGTATGTTCGCGGCCAGGCGTATTTGTCGCTGCATCAGGGCGCGGAAGCGGCTGCGGAGTTCCAGAAATTCCTGGACCACCGTGGCATCGCAGTGAATTCCCCTTTGGGTGCTTTGGCGCGGCTCCAACTTGGCCGCGCCTATGTGCTGGCAGGAAACAAGACCAAGGCACGCCACGCCTACCTGGAGTTTCTGGAACTCTGGAAAGATGCGGACCCTGACATCCCCGTCCTTAAACAAGCCAAGTTGGAGTATGCGAAGTTGCAGTAAGGCCGACCGATGCCGCCTCGCAAGGCGGGACGACGCCGACCGCTTGTACCAGACCGTGCCGGGAAGAAGACGCCCGTACCGAATGTTATCGGCCGATGGTCGTCCCGAAGTCCTCTTGGAGAACATATGGTGTTACGGAGTGCTGCTTGGGTCCCATCTCCTTGAAGCCGGTTTCTGGACAGAAAGAAGCGGCGGTTCGCTGATCATCTTGTCCCGGACGGATCGGGTGTGAGATGAACTGTTCACGACAGCTATCTGCGAAAAGCGCGGACCTGTTTTCCTGAGAGGCGAGTACGAGTTCCCAAGCTGATGCGCGCCGCCGTTCTTTGTATCGGGCAGAGACCCTCTGTCCCTAACGAGAATTCTGTGCAGCCTGTGGCGGATGTCGTTCCACCCTGGCGAACCGCGAAGCTCAGGCAGTTCTCGAACTTACTCGAGTCTGGTGAACGAGATTTGCGCATGCACGTGTGCAACGGTACGCAGTTCGGACGCAGGTTTTCAGAGGACCGAGCAGTGGAAGCGCGTAGCACAGTAGAGTCGGGCTCTTCAGGCGGCTCGTCGTTCGTAGCGGTGGTGTAGTCCAGCGACCTGCGGCACTGCCACGACGGGCCCTATTTCTGGCGGCTGAATGGGTCGTGGCTCGGGCGAGTCCTTGCCCAACGAGAGATGCGTTCGCGATCGGTGATAGTAGTCGAAATATGAATTGAGGATTCGACGCAGCGAGGTCTCATGGAACACGATCACATGATCGAGGCACTCGCGCCGAATGGAACCAATCACCCGCTCCACATAGGCTCTTTGCCAAGGGGATCGGGGCGTAGACAGCACTTCTTGAATGCCCATGTCTCGCACCTGTCCTCGGAACTCAGCGCCGAAGATAGCATCGCGGTCGCGGAGCAGGTAGCGCGGGAGTCGGTTGAAGGGAAATGCCTCCCGCAGTTGCTGTCCCGCCCACTCTGCAGTCGGGTGGGCGGTGACATTGAAGTGAAGAATGCGACGACGATCATGCGCCAATACCAGAAACACGTAAAGGACCTGAAAGCGGAGGGTGGGGACGGTGAAGAAATCGACGGAGACTAACTGCTGGGCGTGATTCTCCAGGAATGTGCGCCAAGTCTGCGACGGCGGCTTGCGACCGCGCACCATGTATTTGCTCACGCTGCTCTCCCCGCTGTCGATGCCGAGTTTGAGCAGCTCACCGTGGATGCGGGGCGCGCCCCAACCGGGATTCTCTCGGCACATTTTGCTGATCAAATCGCGGACCTCACGGGGTTGTTCCTCGCCAAAACTCTACGCGTCCGCAGAATCAATGACTTGGGGCGCACCTGCCAGGCGTACTTTTCGCTAGAATTCCCTGATGTTTGCGTGCCTTCGACATCTGCTCGGCTGGGTTGTCTCCGTCTTTCGCTCCCGAGAAGAACTCATCTTGGAGAACCTCGCCCTTCGGCAACAACTGCTGACTCTGCACGCCAAGCGACCGCGTCCTCGACTGAGTCCCGTCGACAGGCTGTTCTGGGTCGTTCTGCGAGAAATTTGGACTGGCTGGAAGAGATCGTTGATCATTGTCACCCCGGAGACCGTGGTTCGCTGGCATCGGGCTGGGTTTCGGTTGTACTGGAGCTGGCTTTCTCGAACTCGGCGTATTGGCGGAAGAAGACCATTGACCAAGGAACTTCGCGATTTGATTTTTCGGAGTGCGGGTACTTACCGTACTCGTGCGGAGGGAATTGCAGTCACGCAAGGTCTCGCCACTGAATTGTGACTTGATCAGGAATTGAACTGTCTTGTCCGTCGCGTACTATGCGAATCCGACTCGATGTGTCTTCCGGACTCTAACTCTTCTTCGACGTCACCGCGTAAAAGGCAACGGCATCCTGCTCAACGTTCTTACTTCCGCACTTCGGGCAAAGGATGTCGCCTTTGTCGTGTTCACCGAGGGTAAGAATTAGCTCAAACGACTTCTGGCAGTCCTTGCAAACGTAATCGTAAACGGGCACGGTCGCCTCCCGCAGAGATTGCTGCAAGTCAAATTTAGTCCAGTTTCGGGGCTGAGAAAAGCCCTACGCAAAATTCGCTCGGCGGACGTCACAGGTTCGACGCCGCACCCGAAATACTCCTGCAGCGCCTGGCGAAGAAAATGGGCTCCTCCGCAGGCTTCCATTCCGATCAAATCGATTTGTCGGTTAGCCGTGAAGTGCAGCAGTTGCTTGCGCGAAAGCTTCTTGCGCACCACAACCTCGCCGCGCAGGTTAAGCCCAACTAAATGGTGGGCAGGCGCCCTCGGTATCTTCCCTGCACAGCCAGCGCAGCTTCCTGCCGGGAGCCGGTGGTAGACTGCGCGTATGGCCGACAAGAAGAAGACTAAGAAGAAGCCTACGAAGGCGACGAGAACCGCCGGCAAGAAGGTGACGCCAAGGAAGAAGCTGGCTAGTAAAAAGAGGGGAATTGCTACGAAGAAATCGGCGAAGCCAGCCCCTAAGAAGGCCGCGGTGAAGACGAAGGCCGTCGGCAAGAAGACAATCGGTACGAAGACGGTCAGCGTGCTTAAGAAACAGGTTCGGGAGAAGAGCCAGAGCGTGGATACGGTGGCATTCTCGCCGGAGGGACCGGGAGCGCGTTCGGGCCGGCAATCCGGAGATTTGCAGGGAATGTCCCGCGTCGAGGGTGCGGATTCGGAGAGTGTCGGCGAGTTGCTCGAGGAAGGGAACGCGTTCGAGGCCGACGTAGTGACGGGCGTGGAAGACGCCGGAAACAGTGATGAGAAGGAAGTACGAACGCATGAAGTGTCGGAGGATGATGTTCTCAGCGAATATCTGGACAAAGAGTAGTGAGTGACCGGCGTTCTTCGCGCCGCTGCAATCCATATTCTTCTATAGCCCCCATCAACGACGGCATCGACAACCTCGCAACCACCTGGCGATGGGTCGATGTGTATCCCTAGGGCGGCTGATGCTACTTCAGGGAATGCGTCCCGACGAGGTTACGTCCCTGCCGAAATGCGATATGAACCTGGAGCGCGGACAGCTTCAGATTCGTTATGGGAGATTCCGACTTCCGAGTGCTGCCCTCGCCTAACCTCAAGCAGCCAGAACTTCGTCCGCTCGGAACGATCGAACGATCTGAATTGCTTCCTTTGTGCTTGTAGCCCTTTGAGTTGGGGCTCATCCTGGATAGAGCCCGTCAATCTTCGCGGCCATGATGAAATCGCTCTCGGTCAGCCCGTCAATCTTGTGCGTCCACAACGTGATTTCGGCTTTGCCCCAAGCCAGCAGGATGTCAGGATGATGCCCCTGCTGTTCGGCAAGTTCTCCCACCCGATTGACGAAATCCAGCGCCTTGCGGAAATCCGGAAAGGTGAAGGTGCGGGTGACGTGGTGCTCGGTGACCACCTTCCACTGCGACACCTCGCGGTGCAGCGATTCCAGGTCTCTGCCCTTGAGAGCGGGCACATCCCCGCGGCAGGGGACGCAGGTTTTGTCGGCTAAAGATGACATGATTCAACTCCGGTAAGAGCGCGTATTGCGCCTCCAAGCGCGAACCCGCAACATCGACGGCGATGACCATGCAACATTAGGGTCAGGCCTTTGAATCACGACTGCCTCGTTGGACCAAGTCTCCGGGGCGAAAATCGCATGGTTTTGAGCCACCTTTATCGGGAAGCTGATCGACGCCAGCCACCTGCCGCCATTGTTCAGCCCTCCCTCCGCCTGCAAGCGTCCATCTCTGGGCACACTGAAGGATGCACAGGCCGTCTCGGCGTTCCTCGACTTCCGCTCCCAGCGTGCACAGATTCCGGCGTCAGTCGTGAACATCTGCCAGAAATGACTTGAGCTTGAGGGCGCGCGAGGGGTGACGCAGCTTACGCAGGGCCTTGGCTTCGATCTGGCGAACGCGCTCGCGGGTCACGGCGAAGCACTGACCCACTTCCTCCAGCGTGTGCTCCGAACCGTCCTCCAGACCGAAGCGCATCTTGATGACCTTCTCCTCACGCAGGGTCAGGGTGCGCAGTACGTTCGCGGTCTGCTCCTTGAG
>DATBZX010000154.1:0-17056 GCA_036512955.1 Terriglobales bacterium | reverse complement strand
ACCATCTACGACGCGATCACTCTTAAGCCCACCAAGCTCGAAATGAGGCTCACCATGTCTCCAGACGGGAACCACGTCACGGAGTTATGGCAGGCAGACTCGAACGGCAAGATGTTCGAAAGCATGGAGCTCACGTACATGCGTACAAAGTCCTAAGGCTGAATAAGGAGATTGTCATTATGCGAAACCTATTTAGCAAGTCTGTCCTGGCGAAGGTACTGCTGGGCATCCTCGTCCTGCTGATGTACGCGCCGCAGAGTATGGCCGTCGTCGGCGAGTCCGAAAAGAGCGCGGCAGAGAAGCAGCAAGCCGCTGCCCAACAGCAACAGGCAGCAGCGCAGCAGCAGCAGGCGGCATCGGCTGCAGCAGCCCAGTCTGCGGCAGCTGCTTCGCAGGCCTCAGCGGCATCGGCGGCGGCGGCAAGTCAGGCTGCGAAGGCTGCCAGCAGCGCCAGTGCTTCGCAAAAGACGCCGGCGCAGCAGCTCCAGGAGCTTCAGTCGCTCTTGAATCAGGGCCTGATCAGCCAAAGCGACTACAACACCGCGAAGGCGAAGATCCTTAATTCGCTTTAGCGTGAGCCGTGCCGCCGCGGAAGACCCGCCTGCATCGGGAGGCGCGGCTGCCGCCTGTGCCTGCTCCACACGTAGACCACAAAGACGAAAGGGTAGATTTGTGAAAACAAAGCTGTTGTTACCGGCAATGATTGGTTTTGTCCTCGTAAGTATGTTTGCGGGTTGCTCCAAGGCACCGAAGGATGACGCTCAGCTCACCGAGATCAAGTTCGATAACCTCATGGCCAGTCGCTACACCGAAATACTTCTCGTGTTCGGCAATGCCATCACCAAGAACTACACGGCCGGTGTCTACAACTCAACAGGCCTGAACGGTGCCAACCCCGCCGGCGGCGGCGATAGTTCTCCCGCGGCCATCCTCGACAAGATCGACATGAAGAAGGTCAAGGAAGACAACGCTGCCCTGAGCACGGTGAAAAACGGACCGCGCCTGTGGACGATCGACTACCTCGGCGCGAAGTTCGGCACGGAGCGCGATTTCCAGGGCTTAAAGGCACGCTGGGTCATGTGGTTCCCCATCCCCGCCGCGCTCCGCGAGGGCAAGGACCTGTCCTACGCGATCATGGACGCCCACCGTAACACCAGCATGGGCATAAGGAAAGGATCTCGCGTCTACATTCTGGATGATCCCCAGGGCACCTCGTTCGTCATGAAGTCGGCCAGCCTGATCGTGGACCCGAATCAGAAGTTCGAAGATTTGCAGAATCTCGGTTCCCG
Organism: Terriglobales bacterium; assembly: GCA_036512955.1. GTDB lineage: Bacteria > Acidobacteriota > Terriglobia > Terriglobales > Acidobacteriaceae > DASRAA01. The sequence goes on along the minus strand of DATBZX010000154.1, from coordinate 15,767 downwards.
ACTGAAGCTGCCCGCGGGCTGGAAGTTCCGCACCTTGGTCCTTGAACAAGATCTGGTTTTCATGACCGACAACGGCGCTACCAACATTACGCAAGACGACCTTGGCAACACCTACGATCGCGTCGGTGGGGTCTACAGCAATTTCAAGCCGTAGTTCAGCACCTTCAAAAACCCGTCCCCCCGCGGGAGGGCGGCACTGCCTAGTTACTCAATAGCATCACCCGGAGGTGGTCTTGCATCCTTTAGCTCTCAGCCTGTTCGCATTCGGATGCATTTGTTGCGGTGTGCTGCTTGGCACCCAGCTCCACTTTCGTTTGAGTGACGAACATCGGGCCCCCGACACCAAGGAAGCCGTGAGACTCGTTATGGCGTTGGTCGGGACGATGGTTGCGTTGGTGCTCGGATTGCTGATTGGTTCCAGCAAGACTTTCTACGATACCCAGAACACCGAAGTGACGGAAGCAGCCGCAAGCGTAGTGTTGCTGGACCGGGTTCTCGTCCATTACGGACCAGAAACGAGGGAGGTGCGTGGGCTACTGCGCAGCTCTGTAGCCGCCATGGTGGAGGGTGCTGGGCCGAGTGACGGTCAAAAGAAAAGCCATTTCGACCCCACTGCGGTCAGTAGCGAACGCCTCTTTGACAAGATCCAGGAACTGGCGCCGCAGAACGAGAACCAGCGCTTGCTGCAATCGCAAGCATTGAATCTGGCGATCAAGTTGGGCCAGACCCGTTGGTTGATGTTCGCACAGAAGAGCTCCTCCGTTCCCATGCCCCTGTTGGTAATGCTGGTCTTCTGGCTGACGTTGCTTTTCACCAGCTTCGGACTATTCGTTCGGCCCAACATAATGCTCGTGTGCAGCCTGGTGGTCTCTGCGCTGGCTGTCAGCGGTGCGATTTTCCTAATCCTCGAGATGTACCAGCCTTATACGGGATTGATTCATGTCTCGGAGGCTCCGCTGCGTGCTGCTTTGATGCAACTCGTGCAGTAGGGAACGCGACCAACAGAAGCATTAAGGAGAAAGATCGACCGATAGCTCTGGATTCAGGTACCGTAGGGGCGTGCAAATCAGCTAAAAGCCGGCGCCGGTCGTCAGATTCACTGACGCTTGTGGCGCGCCAAAGAGTGATCGGAAACGGTAATGCGCCATGCGCAACAAAGCACAATCACGGCCGGACTTGTTGCTGCTGTTGTCGCTGCTGCTCGTCATCGTCATGTATCCAGTGTTGGATCACGGTGACGCCCAACGTGCGATCCTGGGCGCGCTGATGTTTCTTCCACTCCTGCTGGCGACTTTCCGTCTATCGGAGGGAAAAGGTTGGGTGTGGCCGACGGTCCTGCTGATGGTGGCTACATTCCTGACAGCGGCGGTGAGCACCTTCTTCCCTCATCCAACCCTGGTGGGACTGAAATGGGCGCTGCTGGTCGTGTTCTTTGGAGTAGCCGTGTACGGCCTCTTCCCCTACCTGAAGAATGCCCGCTCGGTCACCGATGCGCACCTCTATACGGCGGTGAGCATTTACCTCTTGTTGGGCATGCAGTGGTTCGCCCTATACTCCGCCATTGATGTCTTCTTTCCTGGTTCGATCGTGCAAAATAGCACTTCGCTGGTAGACCGGCAAAGCGAACTGCTGTACTTCAGTCTGGTAACTCTTTCGACGATTGGCTACGGCGACATTGTCCCGATTCGCGGTGAGGTACGCATGCTGGCAGCGCTGGAGGGAGTCACAGGCGTTCTCTATGTTGCGATCACGGTGGCATTGTTAGTCAGCTCTTACAAGCAGCAGGGCACGTCGGGCGAGCCACCCGCGCCTACATCCTAGGGCACTGCGGACCCCTTTGGTGGGAGAGACGCCTGCAAGCAGTAATTTCACCAACCCGCGCGCGGAGACAAGACTATGAGTGACGCCAAGCGAACCGTTAGGCAAAAAGCCCTTGATGGATTAATCGAATATCTCTTCATCTCTTTTTATCTTGCGGTCGTACTGTCCCTCTTTACAGTCTATAAGGTCGTAATTCTCGCCGAGCATCACATCGACTTCGCACCGCACGGATTCGCTATTCTCAACGCGCTGGCGCTGGCAAAGATCATCCTGGTTGCCCAGGAACTGCATTTCGCCGAGCAGCTTCGCGATGCGCCACTGATCTATCCCACTCTTCTCAAATCATTCGCGTTCACTATGCTGCTCGCATTTTTCAAGATTATCGAACACACCTCTGTCGGTATGTTTCACGGCAAGTCGTTCTATGCCGCTATCGCCTCCAGCGGTGACGGATCGTGGACGGGAACGCTATCTCTTATCGCGTTGCTGTTCGTCGTGCTGGTTCCATTTTTTGGCTTCACCGAGCTGCGGCGCGTCTTCGGCAAGGACCGGCTGGAGGGGGCCTTTTCCCGTCCGCGGCATCTGCTAAATCTGCCGCCCGATGTGGCCTAACCCTGGCCTCCTACAGCCTGCAGCGAGCAAGTTCTCCCAAAACCGTCCCAAGAACAAGGCCCACCCAAGCCGAAACTTGAGTGGGCGGCTCAAAGAGAACAGTGAGGTCGTTACTGCTTGTCGTAGACCGCGGTGCTAGCGACTTCTTTGCCAGCCGCGTCGGTTCGGTTCAAGGTCACGGTGCGGGTCTTGCCGTCCGCCGAGACGACAGCGCGACCGCTAACGGTAACTTTGCCGTCCTTCTTGTTAGTGAGTGACAAGGTCTGGTCGTTCACTTTCGTGTATGCCCTTGTGTCTGCGCTGGGATCGCCGGTGACCGGGTAGTCTTTGCCGTCGAACTTGCCCGTCCACTCGCTGTGGGCTGGCTTGCCATCACTGCCGGTCCCGTCCGTGGTCACCTTCACACTGTCGCCCGCGGCCTCGTAGACAACCGTGGTGTTCACCGGCGACCCGGGCGCCATTTTCGACTTGGCATCGTTGAGCTTCCAGCTGCCCATGTTCGCGTTCTGGGCGACGCAGAGTACGGCTCCGAATACGCACAAGGCCGCAATCAATAGGATGTTTCTGGTTTTCATGGTTTCTCCTGTTTGGGTGGGATTTAACGGCGAAGATGACGCGCAGTCACACACTATACACCTTAGTGGGGATTTCGAGCGGTCTTATTTCGTAGCCTGCCTGAGCGAAGTCGAAGAGATAGAGCACCCGCGTCGTAGAGCTTCAGCCGCGACTACGTGGGAATCTTCTCCTCAGGGAACTCCAAATCCGCGCCGAGCGGGTCGGTGAACCGGTTGGTCAGATTGGCGAGACCGACGAGCATGTCGAGATCGACGATCTGCTCCTCGGTGAAAAGAGCCTTAAGTTCAGCGATATCTGCATCGGCAATGTTGCGCGATTCGCGGGTGAGCTTCTCAGCGAATTTCAGCGCGGCCTGCTCCGTGGCGGTGAAGCCGGAGTACTCACCCGCGTTGAGCCTGGCCCATTCCTCGGAAGTGACGCCCACGCGCTTGGAGCCAGCCAGGTGGTGCTGCAGGCAGTAGCGGCATCCATTGATCATGGAGACGCGGATGTAGACCATCTCGTAGAGGCGACGCTCGAGCGAGCGTCCCACGCTGGCGTAAAAGGCGAGAAAAGCCTTCAGCATAGCGGGGCGGTGAGCGAGAATTTTCTGCACGCTACCCGGCTTACCGCGCAGGGTGGTTTCGTAAATTTCGCGGACCTCGGGCGAGCCCGCTTCCAGTTCGATGTACGATACTCTTGCCATGAAGACTCCTCGTGACTCGTCCGTATAATACCGACAGTCCCTCGCTGTCTGCAGGATTCATGTCAACCAAGATTCGAATTATCGGCGCTGGTCTTGCCGGATCGGAAGCGGCCTGGCAATGCGCCCGCCGAGGGCTGCTGGTCGAGCTTTACGAGATGCGTCCGGTACGCACCACGCCGGCGCATCAGACGGCTGACTTCGCCGAACTGGTGTGCTCGAACTCGCTGAAGTCCGACACGGTCAACACCGCTCCCTGGCTGCTCAAGGAAGAGATGCGGCGGGCCGGTTCGTTGCTGATGGAAATCGCCTCGCAAACAGCGGTTCCAGCGGGACATGCGCTGGCGGTCGATCGCGATCGGTTCGCGGAAGCGGTGACTGCTGCCATAGCAGGCGAGCCGCTGATTTGCGTGGTACGGGAAGAAGTGACGCAGATTCGTGAGGACGACGGCATCACCATCGTCGCCAGCGGGCCGCTGACTTCGGACGCCCTCTCGCAGGAAATCCTGCGGCTCAGCGGCAGCGATCAGCTCTACTTCTACGACTCAATCAGTCCGATCGTGGAAGCCGATTCCATCGACATGACGCGGGTGTACATGGCCGCGCGCTACGACAAGGGGACTGCCGACTACATCAACTGCCCAATGACGGGGGAGGAGTACAGCCGGTTTATCGACGCGCTGCTGGAAGCGCAATCGGTCGACGCGAAGAAGTGGGAGAAGCTGAATTACTTCGAGGGCTGCCTGCCCATCGAAGAGATCGCGCGGCGCGGGCGAGACACCCTTCGATTCGGGCCGATGAAGCCGGTGGGGCTGCGCGATCCGCGGACTGGACACACTCCGTACGCGGTGGTGCAGTTGCGGCAGGAGAACCTGCGCGCCGATTCGTACAACCTGGTGGGCTTCCAGAACCACCTGAAGTTCGGCGAGCAGGCGAGGATTCTACGGCTCATCCCGGGACTGGAGAATGCGAAGTTCTTGCGCTACGGCCAGATTCACCGCAATACCTACATCAACGGGCCGACGCTCCTGCAGGAAACGCTGCAGATGAAGCAGCATCCCAATGTGCTGTTCGCGGGACAGATTTCGGGTGTCGAGGGATACGTCGAGTCCATCGCGACCGGATTGTTGGCTGGCATGCAGGCGGCTGCGTTGGCGAGCGGGGCAGAGCCGGTTGAGCCTCCGCACGCGACGGCCTTCGGGGCGTTGGTGAACTACATCTGTCATGCTGAAGCAAAGAGTTTTCAGCCCGCGAACATTACGTTTGATCTGTTACTGCAGTTGGATGAGGACACGCGCCGTCGGGTGCGCGACAAGAAGTTGCGGCATGCGATGGTGTGCGAGCGGGCGCTGGCGGAGTTGAACGGGTGGCTGGACGCACAACGACCGGTTACCGTCGGTGAAGCACCACATTCGTCGCGCTAACCGTCGCGCTATTTCTTGTCGCGATCTTCGTGACGGGCGCGGTTCTTGATCCAGATAGGGGAGCCGACGAAACCGAAGGCCTCGCGAATCTGGTTCTCCAGAAAGCGCTGATAGGCGAAGTGCAATTTCACCTCGCGGTCGGTGAAAAGGATGAACGTGGGTGGCGAAACCGCTGCCTGGGTCATGTAGAAGATTCGCACTCGTTTCGCCATCGGGACCGACGCGCGCTCGAAATCAACCTTGGCGAGGAAGCGGTTCATCGCGCCGGTGCCTATTCTCTTGCGGCGCTCTTTCGCGACCAGCTCCAGCGTGGAGTACAGCTTGTTGAGCCCCTTGCCGGTTGAGGCCGAGACGAACACGATCGGTGCATAGTTTAGAAACTTAAGATGACGCCGCGCCCGCTCCTCATAGAGCTTCTGGTCGGCCGGAGGCTTGCCGTCGGTGCGGTTAGTAGTGACCAGGTCCCACTTGTTGACCACGATGATGACGGAGCGCCCGCTCTCGTGCGCGTAGCCGGCGATGGTTGCGTCGCTGGCGGTCACGCCTTCCACGGCATCGATCAGGATCATTGCCACATCGGCGGCTTCGAGATGCTTGCGCGCCATCACGACCGATAGCTTTTCGGCCATCAGCTCGGTCTTGCCTTTGCGGCGAATGCCGGCGGTGTCGATGAAGCGGTAGGTCTGACCGTCGTGCTCGACCAGTTCGTCAACCGCATCGCGCGTGGTTCCGGCGATGGGCGAGACGATAGCGCGGCCGGTGCCCGTGAGCGCATTCAACAACGTGGACTTGCCGACATTGGGGCGTCCGATGATGGCGACTTTCGATAGTTTCGGAATCTCTTCTTCTGCTGCCGTTTCACCTTCGACAGGCACGCCGTCTGCGGCCTCGGCTTGCTGTTCTGCTACGACTTCTGCCGCTTCTTCTTCGGCGACGCGTCCGGTGTGCGGAAATACGCGAAACACGTGCTCCAGCAACTCCGCCACGCCATTCCCGGTCTCGGCGGAGATGGGCAGCAGTTCCTTGATTCCGAGGCGGCGAAATTCCTGCGCGTAGGGCTCGATGTTGGGCGTGTCCATCTTGTTGACCGCAAGCAGCAACGGCTTTCCCATGCGAATTAACTGGCGCGCCAATTCGATATCGGGTGCAGCTAGTTCAGTCCGGCCATCGACCACCATCACGATGGCGTCGGCCTGCTCCAGCGCGACCTTAGCCTGGCGAAAGATCTCAGCGGGGATCAGCGCTTTGTCTTCTGGAATGATGCCGCCGGTATCCACCACGCGCAGCGTCCGGCCTGCCCATTCGGCTTCCCCATAAAGACGGTCACGAGTGATGCCGGGCTCGTCGCCGACGATGGCGCGGCGCGATCCAACGAGGCGGTTGAAGAGCGTCGACTTGCCCACGTTGGGACGGCCAACAATGGCCAGCGTGCCGGCCAGGGGCATTTCTCCAGGAAGTGTTTTGGTGCGGGCTTCGTAATGGACTCGGCGGCTCACGTAGGCTCTTTCGGCGGCGGTCTGAAACGGATTTGAACTGGCTGTGCCCGGGATGGAGCACGATCACTGTGGAACCGCTCTCAACAGCTATTATAGGGACTGCCAGCTTTCGCCGTGTCTTCTCCATCACAACCCGCGTCTTCCTCTGCGTCTTCGTCCGCAAGTTCGGTCGCGCGCATCCCATCGCTCTACCAGTTCTTTGGGCCGGGAGGAGTGCTGGCGCGCAGCCACCCTGCCTACGAATTTCGCCGCGGACAATTGCAGATGGCGGAGGCGGTGGAGCAGGCGCTCAACGAGAAGCGGCACCTCATCGTCGAGGCTGGAACCGGCACCGGGAAGACGCTGGCCTACCTGCTGCCGGTGATCCGCTCAGGCAAGCGCGTGATCATCTCGACCGGCACCAAGACGCTGCAGGAGCAGCTGTACTTCAAGGACATTCCTTTCCTGCAGGAGCACCTGGGCGAATTGCGGGTCTGCTACATGAAGGGGCGCGCCAATTATCTTTGCCGCAAGAAGCTCTACGACCTCACCGACCAGCCAGTGTTGAACGGGTTGGAGGAGATCAGCCAGTTCAAGATCATCAGCGACTGGGAAAAGACAACTGGGACGGGAGACCGCGCCGAGCTGGCCGGATTGCCCGAGAGCGGCCAGTTGTGGTCGAAGCTCGACGCGCGCACCGACCGCTGCATTGGCGCTGAGTGTCAGCAGTTCGATCGCTGCTTCATCACGGAGATGCGGCGGAAGGCAGCAGAGAGCGACATCATCATCGTCAACCATCACCTGTTTTGCGCTGACCTGGCCATCAAGTCCGCGGCGGAGAGCGCGCCGGATGCCGGAGTGCTGCCGGAGGCGGGCGTGGTGGTGTTCGACGAAGCGCACGAGCTGGAAGATGTTGCCGCTGATTACTTCGGCGTGTCGGTCTCGAATGTCCGGGTGGAGGAATTGCTGCGCGATGCCGAGCAAACGCTGCGGCGCGCCAACCTGTCACTGACGCAGGTACTGGCCGCTTCAGCCCGGGTACGCGAGCGCTCGCAGTTTTTCTTTTCGCTCATCTCCCCGGGAGAGGGTCGATTCGCATTCGAGAACCGGGCGGAATTCCTGGAAGAAAACGGCGACGAATACATTGGATTTCAAAACACTCTGTTGCATCTCTACAGCGAATTGCAGGGTATTCCCAATAAGCCCGACGAGGTCCACAACCTGTGCCGACGGGTGGAGGAGTTGCGGGTACAACTTGGGTTCATCCTGGAGTCAAACCAGAAGAACACGGTGTTCTGGATCGAACGGCGCGGCGAACGGCGCGGAGCGCGCGGCGGACAGCACAACGTGTTCCTGCAGGCGACGCCGATCACGGTTTCAGACATTCTTCGGCAGACGCTGTTCGATCACCTGGAGACGGCTGTGCTCACGTCGGCGACGCTCGCGGTGGGCGGAGGATTTGACTACATCCGCGGGCGACTGGGCATCGAACATGCGCGCGAGCTGATTGTGCAGTCGCATTTCGACTATCCCAGCCAGGCGGTAATGTATGTGCCTCCGGACCTGCCCGATCCGCGGGAGCCGCAATTTGTGGAGAAGGCTTCACAACGCGTGCGCCAGTTGCTGGAGATCACGCGGGGGCGGGCGTTCTGCCTATTCACCAGCTACTCGTTCATGCATCAACTCTACGATCGGCTTCTGGGTGAGTTGGAATTCCCCATGCTTCTGCAGGGCAGCGCGCCCAAGAATGCGTTGCTGGAAGAGTTCCGAATGACGCCCAACGCGGTACTGTTTGCGACCGCGTCGTTCTGGCAGGGAGTCGATGTGCAGGGCGAGCAGTTGAGTTGCGTGATCATCGACCGCCTGCCGTTCGCGGTGCCGAACGATCCGGTGGTAGCCGCGCGCATCAAGACGATCGACGAAGACGGCGGCAATGCCTTCTTTGACTATCAAGTGCCGAGCGCAGTGATATCGCTGAAGCAGGGATTCGGCAGATTGATTCGATCGCTGCACGATCGCGGCCTGCTATGCCTGCTGGACAACCGCATCCTGAGAAAACAGTATGGTCGGGTATTTCTGGACAGCCTGCCGCAGTATGCGAGGACAACAGACATCCGGGCTGTAGAGAGGTTCTTTGGGGCAGATGGGTCAGGAGCTGACGATTCGTAACTCGCCTGCATTAATGGATCTCATCTGGGCGAGGCATTCCGGCGCCAACACCAAGAGATCGACGAGACGGCTTGTTTTGGGCTGAAGCACGAGGATAGCTATCTTTCGTCCGGAAAGATTCTGCCGGTAGACAATGCCTTGGTCGATCGTAACGAAGAGCTCGAATCCTAGACGTTCGGCGGCGATCAGCGACTCACCGTTCTTAGTTCCCGCCAGGCCTTCGTCTGGCACCGTGGAGCATAGGTGACTGCCTAAGTTGTTCTTGAATTTTCTTGGAACGCACTCGCCTCCGAGATAGTCAAGCAAGGACTGGAACGGCACACGGGTCCCCATAAACACGGCAACTCCGCCCAAAACATCCCGATCCTTAGTGACTACCCGGTCCATCTTAGGTCAAGTGTATCGCGACCCCGACAAAAAACCCCCTGATCTGCACCGTGCTGCGACTTCCGGCTAGAATAGAAGCAGTAGCCGCATCCCGCCTATTTGCGCCGTTGCGGACGGAGAACATGTACGAAGTAACAGTTGAAGACACATTTTCCTCGGGGCACTTCCTGCGCAACTACAAGGGCAAGTGCGAGAAGCCCCATGGACACAACTACAAGGTCCGCGTCACCTTGCGCGGCGAGACGCTGGACCACGCCGGCCTGCTGCTGGATTTCAAGGACCTGAAGGAAGTGCTGCGTCCGGTGGTGAACTATCTCGATCACCAGATGATCAACGAGCTGCAGCCGTTCGATGTCCTGAATCCGTCGGCGGAAAACCTCGCGAAGTATTTCTACGATGAGACCAACAAGCTCTTGGCGGGCAAGACCAACGGCCGGGTGCAGGTGAAGGACATCACCATCTGGGAAACCGACACCACGACGGCGACGTACAGCGAGTGAGGGGCTAAAGCCCCAATATTTTTGGCCCGACTGCGGCACCACTAAAGCCGCGCCCTTTCAAATCGCATGCAGATCATCGAGATCTACAAATCGCTGCAGGGTGAGTCCTCTTACGCAGGACTGCCGTGCGTCTTCGTGCGCACGGCCGGGTGCAATCTGCGCTGCGTGTGGTGCGACAGCGAGTACACGTTCAAGGGCGGGCAGCCGATGACGCTGGAGGAGATCGAGCACGAGGTGCATCGTCTCTCACCGGACGGCGGACTGGTGGAGATCACCGGCGGCGAACCCATGCTGCAGGAACGCGAAGTAGTTCTGCTGATGGATCATTTGCTGATCTCGGGATACACGGTGCTGCTCGAAACCAGCGGCGAACGACTGCTGGACAAGGTGCCTGAGCTGGTGGTGAAGATCGTGGACGTGAAGTGCCCGCATTCCGGGGAAGCTGACACCTTTCGCCACGAAAACTTGTTGCACATGACGCAGCGGGATGAGGCGAAGTTCGTGCTGGCCAGCCGTGTCGATTACGAGTTTGCGCGCGATTTCATCCGCGAGCACGAACTCAACGCCCGCGTGGGATCGGTAATTCTGTCGCCGGCGTTTCGTAAAGACGCGACCGGTAGCCGCGACGTATCGCATTGCCTGCTGGATCCGCGCGAACTGGCAGAATGGATGCTGGCGGACGGATTGCGCGCGCGGCTTGGCCTCCAGATTCACAAGTTCATTTGGGAGCCCTCTCTGAAGGGTGTGTGAGGTCGTCGGGACTGTTTTTATTGGTTTGTGCGGGCGGACTGAAGTCCGCGAGGAATGACAGAAGTACGAGACATGCGCGGCACGGCTGAAGCCGTGCCCTTTCAAACCGGTACCATTTATGACGGCAAGCCCAACAACCAGCGAAAGCGGATGGCACTCAAAAGCGAAGGTGCTGGTGGTGCTCAGCGGGGGCATGGACTCCTGCGTCTGCGCTGCTTTGGCGGTGCGGGATTTCGGCGCGGAGCACACAGCGGCCCTGCACATCGACTACGGGCAGCGTACCGAACTCCGGGAGCGGCGGGCATTCCGGGAAATCTGCGATCGGATGGGCATCCGAACGAAACTGGCCATTCAGACGGCATTTTTTCGCGCCATTGGAGGCTCAGCGCTGACGGACGAGGGAATTGCGGTTCCTCAGGCAGGAACGGAGATTGGGACGGAGATTCCAGTGACGTATGTTCCTTTCCGCAACTCTCATTTTCTCTCGGCTGCGGTGAGTTGGGCCGAGGTGCTGGGGGCGGCGCGGATCTACATCGGCGCGGTGCAGCAGGACAGTTCGGGGTATCCGGATTGCCGTCCGGAGTTCTACGCGGCGTTCAATGAGGCCGTCCGGACGGGAACAAAAGAGGGAAAGATACGTATCGAGACGCCCCTTATAGCGTTAAGAAAAGCTGAAATTGTGAGGCGTGGCCTTGAATTAGGCGCACCCTTGGATTTAACGTGGTCATGCTACAGCCGGGAGGACCGGGCCTGCGGCGTCTGCGATAGTTGTGTGCTGCGGATGCGGGCCTTTGCGGCGGCGGGAGCCAGCGATCCTATTCCTTACGTATCGCAGGCCGATGCGCATTGAGCCTCATGCATTCAAATTTGGAGATTACTATCGCCGTGGCAAGCGGACTTCGTGGCAGGACGCTTACGAACCGATGCCATGCGCTGGAGGCAGACATGAAGAAATACATCACCCTGGTCACATTGCTGGGGCTGGTATTGGGACTAAGCGCGATTTCTGCGATGGCGCAGTTGACAGGCACGGCGAAAGGCACCTGCAAGGACGTAGAGGGCAAGCCGATCACCGACGGCGTGGTCACGTGGGTCAACAAGGACACCGGCCGCAAAACCGAAATCAAGACCAACAAGAACGGCGAATATTTCTCGGTTGGCTTTACCCCTGGAACCTATGATGCGACGCTGACGCGGAATGGCCAGGTCCTGGATATGGTCGGCGGCATTCCGATCGGCGCAGGCGAAGTGCGCGAAGTGAACTTCGACCTGAAGAAGTCCGCAGCCAAGAATGGCCCGACCGAGGAGCAGCTCAAGAAACAGCAAGAGGTACAGAAGTCGAACGAGAAGATCAAGGGCCTGAACGCCAAACTTGCGGAAGTACGCGACTTGGAGAAGGCGGGCAACTACGACCAGGCGATCCCGATTCTGCAGGAGGTAACCACTGCCGAACCGAGCAAGGACCTGCTGTGGGCCTATCTCGGCGACGCGTACCGCGGTGGCAAGAAGTATCCCGAAGCCATTGAGGCCTACCAAAAGGCGCTGGCCATCAATCCAAACAACGGCGCATATCACAACGGATTGGCCGATGCCTACGCTAAATCGGGACAGACCGATAAGGCCGTGGCCGAGTATGCGGCTGCCGCCCAGGCGGAGCCGGCCAATGCTGCCACCTACTACTTCAACGAGGGCGCGGTTTTCACTAACACCGGCAAGATCGATGAGGCCATCGCCGCCTTCGACAAGGCCATTCAGGCCGATCCGAACCGTGCGGAAGCCTACTACTATAAGGGCATCAACATGATGGGCAAGGCAACGACGGGGAAAGACGGAAAGTTCGTTGCTCCTCCGGGCACGACCGATGCCTTTCAGAAATACCTGGAGTTGAAACCGGACGGTCCGCTGGCTCAAAACGCGAAGGACATGCTCGCCAGTCTTGGCTCGGCGGTGCAAACCACGTTTGGCAAGCAGAAGTCCTCTCCGACTAAGAAGAATCCGTAAGCAAAATGAGGTGCTATGCAAGGGCGGCCGTACGCCGCCCTTTTTCTGTTGACTGCGCGAGGGCCGGTTTTGGCTGACACTGGCGCGTCCAGTAGAATCCGCAGGAACAAGTTTCTATGACCGCAACTTCGACCAACGAATTGTTGTCTTTCGCGGAAGCCCGGCAGATCGTGGAACGGCATGCTGCGGCGCTAACTCCTACCGAGCCGGAATTGACCGGTCTGCTGGATGCGCTTGGGTTGGTGCTGGCGGAGGACCTGCTCGCCGACCGCGACTTTCCGCCGTTTCCAAGGGCGACGCGCGATGGGTATGCCGTGCGGGCGGCAGACGTGAAGTTGGTTCCTACGCAACTGCACTGCCTGGGCACGATCAAAGCCGGAGCGATGGTCGAGGAAAGCAGCATCCCCGTGGGCCCGGGCGAGACCGTCGAGATCATGACAGGCGCTCCGGTGCCCGCGGGTGCCGATGCGGTGCTGATGGTGGAGTACAGCGAAGCCGCAGACGCCAACATCAAGGTGAAGCGCTCCGTAGAAGCGGGCGAAAACGTAGTGCCTGCGGGAGCCGAAGCGCGTCGTGGCAACGTGATGGTGCAACGGGGCACCCGAGTTCAGCATGCTATGGTGGCGGTGGCTGCAGCAGTGGGACGCCCTGAGATTGCGGTCCGTCGCAGGCCGAAGGTCGCTGTGTTGGCCACCGGCGATGAGTTGGTGGACATTAACCTGCCTCCGGGGCCAAACGAGATTCGCAACTCCAACAGCTATTCCCTGGCGGCGCAAGTGTACGAGGCTGGTGGAGATGCGGTCATCCTTCCAGTGGCACGTGACGATGCCGCGGAGTTGGCGTTGCTTTTGCGTAAAGGCCTGGATGCCAATCTCTTGTTGCTAAGCGGTGGGGTTTCGGCGGGCAAGTACGACTTGGTGGAAGAAGTGCTGGCCTCGCTGGGTGCGAAGTTTTTCTTCACCGGAGTGGCGATTCAACCCGGCAAGCCGGTGGTGTTTGGGGAAGTCGCGCTGGAAGGCAGGACAACGCCATTCTTTGGGCTGCCGGGTAACCCAGTATCGACGATGGTCACCTTCCAGTTGTTTGTGCGTCCCGTGCTGGACGCACTGGCAGGCGCGAAGCCGGAGCGACTGCTGTTCACCCAGGCAGCCCTGAAAGCTCCGTTAACCACGAAGACTGGACTGACGCGATTTCTGCCGGCCAAGTTGGATGGAGTGCATGATAAGCCGGGGGTTGAACTGGTCCGGTGGCAAGGGTCGGGAGACCTGATGGCAGCGTCACGGGCGAACTGCTACATTGTGGTACCTCCGGACCGCGAACGCTTCGAGGCCGGAGAAGTGGTCACGGTGCTGCTGTCCTGAACGGTATGGGTAAGGTCAAAGCAAAACCGCAGAGGCTTTCGCATTACGACGACGCCGGACGTGCGTCCATGGTGGACGTTTCGGGCAAGAGTCCCTCATTGCGGGAGGCCGAGGCGTATGCGTTTGTCGCCATGAGCCGCAAGGTGCTCATGGAGCTGCCGCAGAATCCCAAGGGCGATCCATTGGAAGTGGCGCGGATTGCGGGCATCCAGGCAGCCAAGCGAACCTCTGAACTGATCCCGATGTGCCATCCGGTTCCGCTCAGCAAGGTGGATGTCACGTGCAACGTGAAAACCGACGGCATCGAGATTCGCACAGTGGCGCGTACTACGGCTGTGACGGGTGTCGAGATGGAAGCGCTGGTGGCTGCATCGGTGGCGGCGTTGACCGTGTATGACATGTGTAAGGCGCTGGACAAGGGAATCGAGATCCGCGAAGTCAGGCTGGAGCGGAAGTCAGGCGGCAAAAGTGGCGACTACTTGCGAAAAGCGGCGAAGAGAAAGCCATGATGACTGCGGCCGTAGTGACCGTAAGCGATTCCGCAGCGCGAGGAGAGCGCGTTGACCTCTCCGGTCCGGCAACCACAGAGGTACTGCGCCAGCATGGGTTCGAGGTCGTAATGCAGCAAGTTGTTGCCGATGATCAGCAGCAAATCGAAGACATCCTGGCGGAGTTGGCGGAGCAGGTCCAACTGGTGGTCACCACGGGTGGAACCGGCATCGCGGAACGCGATGTCACGCCTGAAGCAACGCGCGCAGTTTGCTACAAGCTGATTGAGGGCATCCCGGGAAAAATGCGCGCTGATGGATTGGCAAAAATACCGTACGCGATTCTCAGCCGGGGGGTATGCGGCGTGCGCGGGCGGTCGTTGATCCTGAACTTGCCCGGCAGTCCGAAGGGCGCGGTGGATTCGCTGCAATCGGTGATTCACATCCTGCCGCATGCGATCGATCTGCTCGCGGGCAAGACCGGGCATGGTGGCGTGGAATCGCAGTAACCGTCGAGGAGAGATTTGGAACCTGTCACGCATTTTCTAACTGGCGCATGCATGGGTCGCGCGGGAATCAACCGCAAAACCGCATTGGCTACGCTGACGATGGTGCTGGCGTCCGAGGCCGCCGATCTCGACGTGCTGTGGGCAGTCAAGGGACCGATCGCGGCTTTTCAGCACCATCGCGGAATCACGCATAGCTTCGTGGGCGTCCCTTTCGTGGCCGCGGCGACCCTGGGCTTCGTGTACCTGCTGCATCATTTCTGGTTGCGGCACCGACCGGCCAAGCCATCAAGCCCTCCCCTGCGTTGGGGATATCTGTATTTCCTGGCGCTGCTGGCGGCGCTCAGCCACCTGCTGCTGGACTACACCACAGCCTACGGCATACGCCTGCTAGAGCCGTTTAACTGGCGGTGGTATTCGTGGGACATCGTGTTTATCGTCGAGCCGATCATTCTCCTGGCGCTGATTCTCGGATTAGTCATGCCATCGCTGTTTGGGCTCATTAACCAGGAGATTGGGGCGCGAAGCAAGGGACCCCGCGGACGCGGTGGGGCTATCTTTGCGCTTGTGTGCGTTGTATTGATTTGGGGATTTCGCGACTTCGAACATCGGCGTGCTTTGAACGCAATGGGATCGGTGCTCTACCAGCGGGCCGTGCCCATCAAGATGGGCGCATATCCCTACTGGGTCAATCCATTTCGCTGGCACGGAGTGGTGGAGACGGATAACTTCTTCCAGACTGTGCCGGTGAATTCGATGGTTCCGGAAGTGGACGCACAAGGCGAGGCGCACACTTATTTCAAGCCTGAAGAGACTCCGGTCACGCAGGCGGCCAAGTCATCGTACTTAGGCCGTGCGTACCTGGACTGGGCGGTCTTCCCGTTGACCCAGTCAGAAAGGCTGGAGGGCCGATTCCAAGGCTTCCTGGTGAGGTTTGAAGACCTGCGCTTCGAGTACCCGGAAATGCGCGGGTGAGGCAACTTGGGAGGATGGGTGCTGCTGGGTCCCGACCTGC
>DATBZX010000153.1:0-27013 GCA_036512955.1 Terriglobales bacterium | reverse complement strand
CTCAGAACCGACAAAGCAGCGGAGGCGTTTCTGGCCCAAGATCTCTCGCAGCTTGATTTTTCTCAGTTCCAGCCGGTGCGGTTCGAGTTTGAGAAGAAGGACAAGCAGATCAATATGCGCGTACCCGCACCGCTGTTGGCTGCGCTCAAAGCCAAAGCCAAACAGAGGGGCATTCCATACACTCGCCTCATACGAGAAGCCCTTGAACGGGCCGTGAATCGGTCTGCCGCCTGATGTACTTTGAATATTGTCCATGACCTACCAGACCACAGTCGAGCAGCTCTACGCTCTCGGGCACGAGTTGGCCGTGACTCCCACGCACAAGTTCGACCTGGCCTATGTGCGCGAGATGCTGGCCGCGATCGGCAATCCTGAGCGCCGTTTCCCCAGCGTGCTTATCGCCGGAACCAACGGCAAAGGTTCGACCGCGGCTACGCTGTCGTCCATCCTGCGTGCCGGGGGATATAAGACCGCCCTCTACAGTTCGCCGCATCTGGTCTGCATCAACGAACGCTTTCGCGTCAACGGCGAGGCCATCGCCGACGTCGAGTTCAGCGAGATATATGACCGCATCGAGCGCACTGCTCAACAACTTCTGCATTCCGGCAAGCTGCCCTGGCATCCGAGTTTTTTTGAGATGCTCACGGTCATGGCCTTTGAGTACTTCGCCAGCGTCGGCGTCGAGATCGCCGTGCTCGAAGTCGGCATGGGCGGACGCCTCGATGCCACCAACGTTGTCGATCCGTTGCTCTCCGTAATAGCCGACATTTCGCTCGACCACCAGAAATATCTGGGCGACACCATCGGTGAAATCGCGCGCGAGAAGGCCGGAATCATCCGCGAAAATGGGTTGGTAGTTACCCTGCCACAGCATCCCGAAGCCAACGACGTCATCGGCCACGCCATTCTCGACCGTCAAGCCACCGGAATCAGCGCCGTGAAATATGTGCCGCCCGTTTCGCCGGGAGCCGCAGAGTTCCTCGCCGGACGGGTAGTTCCCGCGCCGGGCCGCAACCGCTATCCGCTGAGTGTTATGGGCGAAGAAATTCTTGTGGATTCGCCGCTCGCCGGCCGTCATCAGTTGCGCAACATTGCACTGGCCGTGGCCGCCGCAGAGGAGTTGGGACGCTTCGGATTCAAGGTTACGCCCCAACAGATGGAGCAGGGTATTCGCGAGACGCACTGGGCTGGGCGCTTTCAAGTGTTGTCGCCATCGCCTGCCACACGCGAGCGCCAGATGGTGCTCGATGTGGCGCACAATCCGGCGGGAGCATGGGCGCTGCGCTCCGCGCTGTCCGAAACATTTCCCGATCGCGACTTCACCATAATTTTCGGAGCGATGCGCGACAAGGCGGTGCAGGAGATGGCCGAAATCCTCTTCCCCATCGCACAACATGTCGTCGTCACTAACATCGACAATCCACGCGCCGTGACGACGGAGCAACTCTTGCACGCCGGTTCGCGAACCGGAACAGCAATAGAAGCCGCAGAGTCAGTGGCCGCGGCGCTCGCCCGCGCTGGCGCCATCGCTCCGGCGGATGGTGTAATCGTGGTGACGGGTTCAATCTTCCTGGTCGGTGAAGCCATGAATCTCATGGGAATTCGGGCCTGATGATGACCGCTTTCGATCAACCCGGCAACTCGCAGTCAACCGGCCTCGGCGAGATGCTCAGCCGCTTGCGCTCCTACTGCGTCTTCGTCCCTCTGATCTACCTTTACACCGCCGTGATGGGGTCGCTGTCCCTGCTATCGTCATTCGTCGATCGAGGCGGACGCATGCAACACCGGTTCGCCTGCACCTGGTCGCGCATGATCTTGAAGACCTCGGGCATTCAAGTGATCTCCGAGGGTCTTGAACACATCGACCCGGCGCAGCCCGCCGTGTATGCCGCGAACCATCTCTCGGCGCTCGATATTCCTGTGCTGTATGCCAGCTTGCCCACGCAGTTCCGCATTCTGGCCAAACGCGAGTTGTTTCGTTATCCCTTCATGGGATGGCACCTGACGCGCTCCGGGCAGATCCCCATCGATCACGGTGATGCGCGCGCATCGCTGCGGGGACTCAACCGCGCCAGCGATTCGCTGCGCAAAGGTATGCCTCTGGTGATCTTCCCTGAGGGCGGACGCTCCCGCGATGGACGGTTGCAAAGTTTCATGGGCGGAGCGTTTTACATGGCGATCAAAGCGCAGGCGCCGGTGGTGCCGGTGGTCCTCGTCGGCACCTATGAACATCTGCCCATGAATAGTTTTCACCTGCGGCCCGGTCGCGTCGAGATGATCGTTGGAGAACCCATTCAGACCACTGGCATGGTCCCCCGCGAGATGGATAAACTCGCCGCACGCGTCCGGGAAGTGATGGCCAAAATGTATTACTCGCGCGCGAAAGTGCCTGCGCCACTGGCTAGCTCAACGACTTCCGCCGACGTCATCCTGAGCGAAGCGACCGAAGGGAGCGGAGTCGAGGGACCCCTTTCCTCCGAAAGCACCTCGGGTGAGCGGACGAACGCGCTATGAAACCACGTATCGCCATTCCGGTCCCTAACTCCACCGACACCAAATACGTGATGCGTGCCCTCCCAAAATATGAGCATGCCATCCGCGAAGCCGGCGGCGAACCCGTCATTATTGACGTTAAGGCCACAAATGCCCAGATCGCACAGCAGGTAAAGACCTGCGATGGGGTTCTCCTGCCTGGCAGTCCTGCCGATGTCGATCCCGAAAAATATGATGCGGCTCGCCATTCCAAGACCACCGCCGCGGATACTTTGCGCGACAATACCGACGAACTCCTGCTGCAGGATGCCTACAACATGCGCAAGCCGATTTTCGGCATTTGCTACGGACTGCAGTCGCTCAACGTGTGGCGCACCGGCTCTCTCGCTCAGGATTTATCGACGTCTGTGAACCACGATCCGGAGAAGTCGATGGTCAAGGCGCACCGGGTCAATATCGATCCGGAGTCGAATCTGGCGGCGATTCTGCGTGCTGCCGGAGCTGTGCCTGCAGACCTCGACCTCGCGATCACGGTCAATTCCAGTCACCATCAATCGGCGGATGTTGTTGGCGATGGTTTGAAGTTGGTCGCCTGGTGCCCTGAAGATCAGGTGAAGGAGGCCGTGGAGGGCACCGCCGACGACCACTTCGTGCTCGCGGTGCAATGGCATCCCGAGCGCACCTGCGACAGCGACCCGGCCTCACGTGCCCTGTTTCAGGCGTTCGTCCGGGCCGCCGCCGAATGGCACAGGCAATTGCCACACAAGCAGCAGGACTTCGAGTCGCTGCCCGGCATACGCTAGGATATTGCTCCGTCCGGCTTGGTGCCCCAGAGCCTGCCCTGAGCTTGTCGAAGGGTTCGCGCCCTTCTTTTGGGCGCTAACCTGGGAACGGTGTTTGGTCGCAGCCCCCCTCTTCCAGTAACCTATTCTCTTATGCTCGATCTCGGTTTTGTGCGCGATCATTTGCCCCTCGTAGAAGAAAAGCTGCGCCAGCGTGGCATGGATCCCAGCGTCGTGCTGAAGGATTTCCAGTCCATCGATTCGCAGCGCCGTTTTGCCATCACCGAGGCCGAAACCATGAAGGCCCGGCGCAACCAGTTGACCGGTGAATTTCAGAGCCTGAAGAAAGCCGGGCAAGACACCGCCGCGAATCTCCAGGAACAGAAAGACCTGAAAGAGAAGATCCCCGCAGCCGAGAAGCTTGTCACCGAATCGGATGCACAGTTGCGCGACATCTTAACTGGCATTCCCAATCTTCCGGATGCCAGCGTGCCCGTCGGCAAGGATGCCGAAAGCAACGTCGAAGTCCGCCGCTGGGGAACTCCGCCACAGTTTGATTTCACGCCCAAGCCGCACTGGGAACTCGGCGAGTCACTCGGCATCCTCGACCTCGAACGCGCCGCCAAGATCACGGGCGCGCGCTTCGCAGTGTATTGGGACCTCGGCGCCAAGCTCGAACGCGCGCTGATCAACTTCATGCTCGACCTGCACACTCGCGAGCATGGCTACACCGAAGTCCTGCCCCCCTTCATGGTCAATGCCGAGTCCCTGTACGGCACCGGCAACCTCCCCAAGTTCGAAGCCGACCTTTTCAAAGTTCCTTTCAACGAGAAGAACTTCTACCTGATTCCTACCGCCGAAGTTCCGGTCACGAACCTTTATCGTGACGAAACTCTCGATGGTGCGCGGCTCCCCATTTCCCTCACTGCCTATACTCCGTGTTTCCGCAGCGAAGCCGGATCGTATGGCAAGGACGTGCGCGGCATCATCCGCCAGCACCAGTTCCAGAAGGTCGAGCTGGTGAAGTTCGCTAAGCCCGAGCAGTCCTACGAGGAACACGAAAAGCTGACGCGCAATGCAGAGGAGGTTCTGCAGAAACTCGGCCTGCACTACCGCACAGTTGTCCTGTGCACCGGTGACATGGGATTCTCTTCCGCCAAGACTTATGACATCGAAGTATGGCTACCGGGTCAGGGACTGTTCCGCGAGATTTCATCCTGCTCCAACTTCGAAGCCTTCCAGGCGCGCCGCGCCAACATCCGTTATCGGCCTGAGGGCGCCCGAAAGAGTGAGTTGGTGCACACCTTGAATGGGAGCGGCCTTGCCGTCGGTCGCACTTGGGTAGCGATCGTCGAGAACTATCAGCAGGCGGATGGCAGTGTCTTGATTCCCGAAGTCTTGCGCCCGTATGTCGGCGCAGACCGCATCACGCCGCGAAAGCACTAGCGCCGAAGAAATCAATCATTCCGCATCTCTATGTGCCGTCTCCATGGCAAATGCTGGAACACACACCGCGATATACTCTGCGCCCTCAGGATGCGGCGTCGAGTACCTGACCCATTCACCGGGATGCGTGATTACCGCCTGCCCGGCATGCACGTCGAACTCTCCATTCCGGTGGCTCACGTGCAGCACGCCTTTTAGCACGATGGTAAATTCTTCGAACTCCGGCGTCTGACCCGGCTCCGCCCAGCCTTGCGGACTGCGCATGTGGGCCACGCTCACGCCCGCAGTCAGGCTGTTTACGCGACCGATGTATTCGTCGATCAGCTTCGGCTTATTGCCTGCGGCTGCAATTCGGGTGGGCTGCGAAATCAAGGTCGGCGGCATGAGTCTCCTTGGGAAAAACCGCACTGACTTTACATGCGAATGCTCGTCCGCGACAAGTCCTCTCAGTGCGGCTGAAAATCCGTCTCATTTTCCCTCCCGTTTACAATGGGACACCGGAGGTCGCTTGCTATGCGCAGTGCCACCTGTTCTCTTTTTTATTCTCCGGTTGCAATTCTATTGACCGTATTGCTCTTGGGTTCTGTCATCATGAGCGCACAAACCGCATCCAACAGCCCGAAGTCAGATCCTCCCACTCTCGCGGAGGCAAAGGAATTCATCCAGCACGCCGAGACCCGACTCAACGACCTCAACGTGAAAGTCAACCGCGCCGCCTGGGTACAGTCCAACTTCATCACAGACGACACTGAACAGATGTCCGCCGAAGCGAATGAAGCGTTCATCGGCGCCACTACCGAGCTCGCCAAGCAGGCAACCCGTTACGACCAGTTGCAGATGCCCGCCGAGCTGGCGCGCAAGATGCTTCTGCTCAAGCTGTCGGCCGCCGTGCCCGCGCCTGCGCCCACCGATCCCAAAGAGCTAACCGAGTTGACGCGCATCGGCACTTCGCTCGAAGCCGATTATGGCAAAGGAAAGTACTGTCCCAAGGCCGGCCCCAATGCGGGCAAGTGTCTCGACATAGGACAGATCGAGCAGATCATGGCCACCAGCACCGATCCAGAGGAACTGAAAGATGTCTGGGTCGGATGGCACAGCATCGCACCACCCATGCGCGATCGCTATTCGCGCTGGGTTGAGTTGGGCAACAAAGGCGCGCGCGAGATGGGGTTCGCCAATCTCGGAGACATGTGGCGCGCCGGGTACGACATGACGCCCGAACAGTTCAATCAGGAGATCGAGCGCCTCTATCAACAGGTGAAGCCACTCTACGAATCGCTCCATACTTATGTTCGCACCAGGCTGGTGCAGAAGTACGGTCCCAGTGCGGTTGATGCCAACGGCATGATTCGCGCCGACTTGCTCGGCAATCCCTGGGCGCAGGAGCGGGGAAACATCTTCGCGCTGGTCGCCCCTCCAACGCAAAAACAGCCGTTTGACGTGACCGACCTCCTGAAGGCGAAACACACCGCCGCCATCGGCATGGTGAAATACGGCGAAGGATTCTTCGGGTCGCTGGGTTTCGCTCCGCTGCCCAAAACGTTTTGGGAGCGCTCATTGTTCACGAAGCCGCTCGATCGCGAGGTAGTCTGCCACGCCAGTGCCTGGGACATCGACAACTTCGACGACATCCGCCTGAAGATGTGCATCCAGATTCGCGGCGAAGACTTCGTCACCGTTCACCACGAACTCGGCCACAATTTTTACCAGCGCGCCTACGAGCACCAACCGTTCCTCTTCAAGAACGGCGCTAACGACGGCTTCCACGAGGCTATCGGTGACACTATCGCGCTCTCCATCACGCCCGAGTACCTCAAGCAGGTTGGACTACTGGCCACCGTGCCGCCCACCGACGACACCGCGTATTTGCTGCAGCAGGCGATGGACAAGGTCGCCTTCCTGCCCTTTGGACTGCTCATCGACCAATGGCGCTGGCGTGTCTTCAGCGGCGAAATCAAGCCTGCTGACTACAACCAGTCATGGTGGCAGATGCGCGAAAAGTACCAGGGCATCTTCCCTCCCACTGCGCGCAGCGAGGCCGACTTCGATCCCGGCGGCAAGTATCACGTGGCCGCCAACGTCCCCTACACCCGCTACTTTCTTGCGCGGATTCTGCAATTTCAGTTTTACCGCGCCATGTGTCACGAAGCAGGATTCAGCGGTCCACTGCACCGCTGCTCGTTCTACGGCAACAAGGCCGCGGGCGCCAAGCTGAATGCCATGTTGGAAATGGGACAGAGCAAGCCCTGGCCGGATGCGCTCTACGCGCTCACCGGAGAGCATCAGATGGATGCTGGAGCGATGATGGAATACTTCGCGCCGCTGAAGCAGTGGCTCGACGAACAGAACAAAGGACAGAAAGTAGGCTGGACGGTACCAAAATAGTGAGTCCCGTAGGGGCGAAATAGTCTAACCGAGCACGTAGCCTGCAGTGGCGAGCGGAGTGCTGGATAGAGTCGGAAGAGGATTCAGTCCCGGAGGTGTTTGTGTCGTAGCTCAAACCAGAATATTCCGGCGGGGCATAGGTCCGAATTTCAAGTCGAAATAGCCGCGCAGCGGCGACTACGAAGTGAGCCCGGGGCGCAAGCCCCGGGGTATAGCGTGGGAAATTGACTCGAGCCGCGTAGCGGCGAGACCCAGTTGTGACGCAGACTCCGGAACGACGGCAGCTTTTTCTTTCTGCATGACGCGCAAAACCCGCCAGTCTGGCGGGTTTTATCGTCTTCCCAAACTGTTCAGTGCTCTCATTGTCCCGAAATCTTCACCCGCAACTCCTCAGGAATCCGCTGCCGAATTTCTTCCGGCAGCTTATCGAGTCCCAAGCGTGCTCCACTCATGGCCGCATCCTTGACCACCATCGGCGCGGGTGTCGCAACGGCCACCAGCAGCCACAGCAGCATGGACAGCAGGAACCCACCCAGGGCGCCGATCTCCAGCCAGAACGCATGCTCGGGCTGGAAATGGCGAATCACCCCATAGGCCAGCAGGAACACGATCATCGACAGCGATGCCAACACCATCAGCCCGATATCGATACCGCGATGCAGTCGCTGCCGTGAACGGCAATGCTCGCAAGTCACCAAGTGCGTCTCGTAGTCTCCGCGCATTTCCGGAGCCAACCCCGAGATGTCATAACGCCACCCGGCAAGAATCTTGCCAATGACGCGATCAGTGCACTCTGTCATGTCGTAAACCTTGCCCCCGAAGAACGGCAGCGCCTCTGCGGCGCCCGTTGGTGGGGCGAAGACTACAGTCGAATTGCCGTCAGCGGCTCATGTTGGGCTGCGAGTATCAACTGGTTGCGCACAAAATTGCGCTGCTCGCCCAACGCACGCTCTGCCGTCATCCGCGCAATTTCGGGATGGTTGTTCTGCTCCGAAAGGTGCGCCAGGATAACGTATTCGGCACCTCCATCATAGTCCGTCGTCAGAAAATCTGCGAGCGCATCGTTCGACAGATGCCCCACCCGGCTCATCACACGTTGTTTCACCGCCCACGGATACGGGCCGCCACGCAGCATTTCCAAGTCGTGATTCGACTCGATCATCAACACCTGGCATCCCCGGATGTGGTGCCGAACGCTGGCCGGCATGTAACCCAGGTCGGTGCACACTGCCACCTTTACGCCTTCGCTGCGAAACGTGAATCCCACCGGATCGATCGCGTCATGCGGAATCGTGAATGGCGTCACACTCACGTCCCCGATGTTGAATACGTGTCCGGGGTGAAATAGTTCCAAGCGTTCCAGGGTGATGCGATTCCCTGCGCTGTCGCGCGCGTACCTGCGATAGGCGTCGTGCGTGGCCTCGGTCATATACACGGGGACCTTCAGCCGCTTGGCAAGCACACGCAGGCCGCCAACGTGATCGCTATGTTCGTGAGTGATGAGGATGGCGTCGATGCATCCCGGATCTTCCATGCATAGCGCCAGTCGGCGCTGCAGTTCGCGGCAGGAAAGTCCGGCATCCACAAGCAGCCGGGTTCCCGAACTGGAGATGAGCGTGCAATTGCCCCTGCTTCCGCTCGCCAGCACCGTGACCGAAACTGCCATAGCCGTGAGCATAAACCGAACTTGCGTCCGGCGGTAGTAACTGTCAGGTAACTTATGAAATCGATCGTATTAGGAGTTGGTGTATCGCCGGAGGATTGGACTTCCAGGATTCCTCGTCATAGTTCTTTGCGGTGGGATGGAATCTCCCACGGCAGGGCCGTCACGCCCGTGCAGACTCCCAGGTAAGCGCCAAAAACCGGCGCGAACCTGGGAGAGCCTTCAGGAATTACCTACGCGGTCTTGCGCTTGATTAGGTGGTAGATCGCCAGCAGGATCAGCGCGCCGATCAGCGACATGATAAAACCAGCGGACTGTCCCTCCTGGTACCAGCCTACGAGGCGGCCGATCCAGGTTCCGAGGAACGATCCGGCGATGCCGATGGCCATGGTGATCCAAATTCCACCCGGGTCTTTGCCGGGCATGAGAAGTTTCGCTAAGGCGCCGACAACCAATCCGATTAACGCTGTCCAGAGAAGGCTTAGCATACGAAGTTCCTTTCAGTGTGAGTTACGGCAGTTGAGACCTACCGGAATCGACGCCTGGCGTCGTTCCTATGAATTAGTCCGGCTGCGGGAGCAATGCCCGTAAACACTCGCGGCAGCTACGACTTCTGAAACAGGCCGCCGGTCAGGCCCTTGACCTTATCCATAAGGCCCTCTGCGTCGGGACCTCGAGCGAGCAGGCCGTCGACATGCTCCGACACACTAGCGGGCAGCTTGCCCTTGACTTGCGCGACTACAAAGTCGACTACCTGCTGGGCGACTTCAGGTGAGAGATTGAACTTCTGGGCAACCATACTAGCGATTTCGTTCATACGAATTCTCCTGTGATGGCCAGATGGGGTTTTGAGTAATGCGACGCTTACCAACGACACCCAGATATGGGGAGTCGGGTTCGCGCTAAAGCTAGGGGGTCATCAGTCTATCTGCTCAGTCTGATGATGCAATGGCACGAAAGTGATGGCGTCGAGCGTTTGGCCGAGTAATTCCAGCCGTCGGCACGCTACTTCTGTACCACCTCGTGATACACAGCGAGCATGCGGCGGACACTGTCGTCCCAAGAGAATTTTTGCGCCTGCGATAAGCCGCGTGATTTCAGCTTGTCGCGGACAGCCTGGTCGAGCAGTACGCGATGCAGGGCGTGCGCGATCTCGAAAACGTTTTCGGGGTTGACCATGACCGCAGCGTCGCCGACAACTTCGGGAATCGACGAGGTGTTGCTGGTGACGACCGGCGTGCCGTGCGCCATGGCTTCGAGCGGAGGCAGTCCGAAGCCTTCGTAAAGCGAGGGAAAAACGAAAATCTTGGCAAGATCGTAGAAGATGCGAAGCACGCCGATGGGAACAAATCCGAGGAAGCGCACATCGTTCTGCACGCGGCTGCGGATGACGGCGCGACGCAGGTCAGGGTGCTTGGAAAGTTCGTCACCGATGATGATGAGTTTCAGGTCCGGGTACGCGCCATCCTTCTCCAAATCGGTCTTAAGCGCGGAGAATGCCTCGATGATCCGAACAACATTTTTGTGCGGGCTGATGCGTCCGGCGTAAAGCAGGAACGGGTAGTTCACCTGGTAGCGTTCGGCGATGAGTTTGCTGTCGGCTTCCGTGGCGTGTCCCTGCCGGAAGCGGTCATCGAGCGCATTGTAGATAACCTCGATTCTGTCGCTGGGCACATTGAAGATGCGCTCGGTGTCTTTCTTGGAGAAATTGGAGACCGCAAAAATCCGTGCTGCGTGATGCAAAACCCGTTTGGTGAATTGAAAGTGCAGCGAGCGTTTCATCGAGGAGGCGCTGTTGACGCGGTAGAGATGATCGAGCAGATCATGCACCGTAACCACGTAGGGGCACGGAATGGCCTGCGGCTTCCAGAACAAGTGCGGCACATGCAACAGGTCGCAACCGTGGCGCTTGAGGATCCGGTTCAACTCGAGATAGCTGTTGAGCGAAAACTCGTTGGGGTGGGCAGGAACGGTGATGAAGTTTGGCGGGAGAGTTTCGATGTCGCCCAGCTTTCCAGGAATGCCGAGCAGGAAGTATTCGTTGACGGTATCGAGGCGCGCCAATGTGCGGATGGCGTTGCGGGTGTAGGTGCCCACGCCGAACTCGTTGATCCGCCGGATGTCGATAGCGACGCGCATGAATCCAGTGTAAACCGTGAGGCAGAGGGTTTCTGTGACGTCGGGTGCTGCAGAAATGAAGAAGGCCGGAACAGTGTGTCCCGGCCTCGATCGAATCTCGGTGAACGCCTAGACCTTTACGGTGTCGACGTGCTTCGCCCGTCGCGACGCGTAGAGCGGGAACTGCTCGGCCATCTCCAGCACCTGGCGGCGGATGCTCTCAAGCGCGGCTTTGTCGGTGCGATTATGCAGCGCGCTGGCGATCCACTTGCCAACCTGCCGCATCTCGGGCTCTTTCATGCCACGCGTGGTCAACGCCGGACTTCCAATGCGAATGCCGCTGGGCTTCATGGGCGGATTGGTGTCGAACGGGATGGCGTTCTTGTTCACTGTGATGCCGGCATCGTGCAGCGCGTTCTCGGCTTCGCTACCCAACATGCCCTGGGCGAAGACATCGACCAGCATGAGGTGCGTGTCCGTGCCGCCGGAGATGATGCGGAAGCCTTCGTCGGCCAGCGTTTGCGCCATGACTTTGGCGTTGGCCACGACCTGCGCCGCATAGACCTTGAAGTCGGGCCGCAGCGCTTCTCCGAAACAGACTGCCTTCGCCGCGATGATGTGCACCAGCGGGCCGCCCTGCATTCCGGGGAATACGACTTTGTCGATGGCGGCGGCGTGCTCCTGCTTGGAGAGGATTAGTCCGGCACGTGGGCCGCGCAGCGTCTTGTGCGTGGTGGTGGTGACGACATGGCAGTGCGGTATCGGCGATGGGTGCGCGCCTCCGGCGACCAGTCCGGCGAAGTGGGCCATGTCCACTAGATAGAACGCGCCCACCTTGTCGGCGATCTGGCGCATGCGGGCGAAATCGATGGTGCGCGGATAGGCGCTGCCGCCGCCGATGATCAACTGGGGACGCTCGGCCTCGGCAAGGCGCTCGAGTTCGTCGTAATCGATGGTTTCGGTTTCCTTGGTAACGCCGTAGGGAACGATCTTGTACGTCTTGCCGGAAAAATTCAGGGGATGCCCGTGCGTGAGGTGTCCGCCGTGCGCGAGGTTCAAGCCGAGGAAGGTGTCACCGGGCTTGATGAGCGCGGCGTACGCCGCCATATTCGCGGTTGAGCCGGAGTGCGGCTGCACGTTGGCGTGCTCGGCCCTAAAGAGCTGCTTGGCGCGATCGCGAGCCAGGTTTTCCACCACGTCGGTAAACTCGCAGCCGCCGTAGTAGCGCTTGCCGGGATAACCCTCGGCATACTTGTTGGTGAAGACAGATCCCGCGGCTTCGAGGACGGCTTCGCTGACGAAGTTTTCCGAGGCGATAAGTTCGAGGCCCTCGTGCTGGCGGCGTTCTTCGTTCTCGATGGCCTGCGCGATCTGGGGATCGGCTTCCGACAGCGGAAGCTCCATGCAATTGGTTTTCATGATTGCGTCCTCTTCTTGCGGCCGCTCACGCGGGAGATGATTTCGTTTCGTCCTCGTGTTCGATGGCCATGATCTTGTCCACCCGGCGGCCGTGGCGGCCTCCGGCAAAAGGAGTGGCCAGCCACTTATCAATAATCTTAAACGTTTCTTCGTCGCTGGTGATGCGCGCACCCAGGGTAAGCACGTTGGCGTCGTTGTGCTCGCGCGACAATTCGGCGTCCGACTCGCTCATCACGCGGGCGGCACGAATGCTGGGAACCTTGTTGGCAGCCATTGACATTCCGATGCCGGTGCCACAAACCAGGATGCCGAAGTCGGCGCCATGGGCTGCGACCTGTTCAGCGACAGCCTGCGCGTAGTCAGGATAATCGCAGGAGTCGGCAGAGTGGGTGCCGCGATCGTCAACGGCAATGCCTCGGGCCTGCAATTTCTGTTTGATTTTTTCCTTCAGCTCAAAACCGGCGTGGTCGGAGCCCAGCGCGATTTTCATGGCAAGCCATTGTAGCGCTTCCGGTGCTCATAATCGGGGTGCCCCATCCTTTCCCTTCCTTTGGGAAAGGGTGGGTTTAATTACCCCGCGAAGGCTTTAGACAGAAACCGCGAGATGTGCCAGGCGTCCATGTACTTATAGGGAGTCTCGCCGAGGGAGTAGTGGCCGCAGGGCAGCGCTTTGACGGTGGTGTCGATGCCGCGTTTGAAGAATTCAGCCGCGGCCTGGATGGAGAACTCAGGCAGAAAGGTCAGGTCGTAGCGGCCGTAGATCATCAGCGACTTCTTGGGCCAGCGCTGGAATTTGTCGAAGTACACGATGGGGCTGATGGCCATCCAGACGCGCCGCAGCTCGTCGTGAGTGAGCACCGCTTCAACACTCTGACGAATGTGGCGGGTGGACTGGCCGGTCCACGCGACGTCGCCGAATGCAGTCGAGGCATGGTTGAAAACGTTAACGCTGATGCGCCGGTCATGCGCGGCAGCGATAAAGGCATAACACGAGCCGAGGCTGGTTCCGACCAGTCCGAGCTTGGTGTATCCACGTTGCTGCAACCAGTCGAGGCAGGAGCGAATGTCGGCAATGCCCTGCCGCACCGAATCGATAGTACGCCCGATGTTAGCCGAGACGGCATAATCGGCGCGCGTGAGTCCCGCGGGGCGGCGAATGTCGTGGTACGGCATGCTCATGCGCAGGGCCGAGATGCCCAGCATGTTGAAGATCTGGCACAGTCCGTTGTGGCTGATGGCGTCGGCATTCCACTGCGGCATCACGATCACGGCGCGGTGTCCGCGCGCGGGAAACCAGCGCGCGTTCATCACATTGTTCTCGGGATACGGCGACTCGACCGGCGAAGTGAAGCGCAGGAACGACGCGTACGACTCTTTGAGCTCTTTCTTGGGTGGCTCGCTGCCAGTGTGAAACAGTTCGACGCGGCGATGCTCGAGGCGGAAGTCGGTGGGCGTCTCGTAGGAATAAAACTCGTCGCTGTTGGCGATGATGCGGTCGTTAACCGCAGTCCAGAAATCGAACTGGGCCGGCTTGTCAGCTTCGTCAGGAGGCGGGGTCATTCCCGCGGTTAACGGCCAGCGGCTGACGAACTCGGATCCCCATTCAAATGGACGCACCACGCGGTTGACGTCCCGCGAGGTCATGCGGGTTTCCCAGTCGTGCATCCAGCGGCGGTAGCTCTCTTTCATTGGTATCTCAATGATAGCGGAGAGGGGAGGGAATCAGCAGCCGAACCCAATCAAAACACGAGGGTTGTCATTGAATGGTGCGGATCGCTGGGTGAGTGGGAAAGGCGCAGGTCACGAGCGCATCGCCCGACTAACCGCTCGATTCCGACGCCTCGCGCAGCATTTGCGCCAAAGAACCTGAGGGCCTGACTCAGCGCCGCCCCGGCAAAACCGGCCGAGGGGCGCCCACACTGTCGCGGGATCGCAGCGAGAGTTAGAACAATTTTCTAGAGTCGAGAAGGATGGTGACCGGGCCTTGATTCACCAGTTCGACTTTCATGATGGCCTGGAAGCGTCCGGTTTCGCACCGTAGGCCGAGGGCGCGGATGCGGGCGACGAAGCATTCATACAACTCCTGGGCACGTTCCGGACGCGCAGCAGCGTCGAACGAGGGTCGCTTTCCCCGCCGAACATCCCCAAACAAAGTGAACTGCGAGACCGCAAGCACGGCTCCGCCGATGTCCACGACACTGCGGTTCATCTTGCCTTCGTCGTCTTCAAAGATGCGCAGTCCGACGATTTTGGCGGCGAGATAGTCGGCGTCGGATTCGGCGTCTTCCTGCGCCACGCCCAGCAGGACCAGCAATCCCTCCGCGATCTTTCCCGTGAATTCTCCGTTGACCGTGACCGAGGCCCGGGTAACACGTTGTACAACGGCTCGCATAGGTGGGTTGTATCACAAGGTTTCGCTCCCACCCTACTACGCTAGCGCGGACTAGAATAAGGCACCCACTTCCCTAAGATGAGGCCGAGGTCAACGCGCCGACGGCGTGATCGACGCTGCGAAAGATGTTTTCCTCGCCGATGGCGGTAAGCAACGAGGCCTTGACGAGGCGGTCGCGAACAGGATCGCGCACACCAGCGAGCACCAGACGGATATGCTTTTCCGTCGCGCTGGCGAGCATCTGATGGAGAACGTCGATGGCGGTGACGTCGAGGACGGGTATCAGTTCGCAGTTAAGGACCAGGGCCTTCGGGGGCGGAGAGGCCTTAGCGACAAGGTCGCGAATGATCTGGCGGACACCGTCGGCATTGGCGAAGAACAACATGCGCTCGATGCGAAGAATCAGGAGTCCGGGAAACTGTTCGGCCTCGGGATGCCGCAACACGTCGACGTACTCGCGAGTGCCCTGCAGACGTCCCAGGACGGCGACGTGCGATTCCGCCAGGTAGCGCATGAGGGCGATGAGGGTGAGAATCACGGCGAGCAGCAAGCCGTTCAGAATTCCAAAGGCGATGACGCCAGCGATGGCGGCCAGAGATTCGCGATAGTCGATGCGACGAATGCGGCGGAAGCGGCGCAATTCCCCAAGGTCGAGCAGGTGCCTGACGGCATGGACCACGATGGCCGCGAGGACGGCTTCGGGCAGGTGGTAGAACCAGCCAGTGAGGAAGAGCAACGTGATCATCGCCATCAGGGACGCGGTGATGGTGGAAACCTGCGATTTGGCGCCATTGCTGTCGTTGGCGGCGGTGCCGGAGGTACCACCACCGACGATCATGCCGTGAAAGATGGCGGAGGTTGCGTTGGCCACGGCCAGAGCGCGGAGTTCCTGGTTGGCGTCGATGTCGTAGCCGTTCTTATTGGCGAAAGTGCGGGCTGCGCCCAACGACTCGGCATACAACACTAGCGCAAGACCAACTGCGGCAGGCGCGGCTTGCAGCCAGTCGCTCCAGGTCAGCACGGGGAAGTTCGGGCGGGGCAGTCCGGCGGGGATGGCGCCGACGATGTCCACGCCATGGGTATGTAGCTGGAAGACCCTGGAAATCACGATGCCGGCAACCAGTACGAGCAGCGCGCCGGGAACTCTCGGAACATACTGGTCAACGAGGAAGAGCACGGCGAGCGCGGCGGCGGCGGTGGCGAGAGTCCACAGGTTGGTCTGCGCAGCGTGCGTCAGGGTGTGCCACAACTGCATGTACGACGGGCCGGTCCCCTTCTCGATTCCCAACAACTTCGGCAACTGCTTGATGACGATAGTCAGCGCAATGCCGAAAACGAATCCCTTCATCACTGGCTTGGAGATGAAGTCGGAGATGAACCCGAGCTTCAAAGTTCCGGCGATCAGGAACAGCAAACCCACAACGAGGGACACCGCCGCCGCCAGCACAACAGATTTCCCAGCGTTCTCAGCGGCCAGCGGAGCGACGGTTGCGGCCAGAATGGCGGCCGAGGCCGAGGTGGGCGATACGGCCAACTGGCGACTGGAACCGAAGACGGCGTAAGCCAGCAGTCCGAAGGCCGTGGCATAGAGTCCGGCCTGGGGCGGCAGACCCGCGATCCCGGCATAGCCCATGGCTTCGGGGATGAGCAGTCCGGCCAGCGCGATGCCCGCCACCACGTCACCGCGGAGATTGGTGCGCGGGTAGCGCTGCAGCCACTCCGTGATGGGAAGAGCCTTCATGCGAGATAGTCAGTATCACGCATCGATGGGCGGGGGCAAAGTGGAATTGTTGGGGTGGAGAGCGGGAGAACTTATGGCGAACAGGGAACATGGCGGGAATAGGGGTCCTTAGACTCCGGTCCCTGCGGTCGGTGCGCGCAGGATGGCAGCGACATGAAATCAGTGCTGCGTTGGATGTCCTCCGACAACTTGCGTTGACCTTGCTAAAGAACAGCGTTTAGGATGAAGCGGGCGTCTTATATCCCAATCCTCGGGAGGCCTGCGGTAGCGGGGCATCCGCGAGAGGAATTGTCTTTCTTTACAGGAATTCCCGCGAGCAAATAGACTTAAGAGTTTGCGTTGCGCCAGACGCGCGACAGGAGAGGTTCGATGGCATCAGTAGAGGAACGGGTAAAACAGATTATCGTAGAGCAGTTGGGCGTGGACGAGGCGGAAGTGACGCCGAAGGCTTCGTTTGTAGACGATCTCGGCGCCGACTCGCTGGATACAGTGGAGCTGGTCATGGCCTTTGAAGAGGCCTTCGAGGTCGAAATTCCGGACGAAGACGCGGAGAAGATCCGCACGGTCCAGGACGCAGTTTCCTATATCGAAGCGCATGCTAAGGCGAAACCGTAGCGCATCCTAAGATTAAGCGGACGATGTGGCAGGGCGATTCGCCAGCGGTCGCGGCGAACGAAAAGGAGCTTGCAGATCATATGGCATCGGTAGACGAACGGGTAAAGCAGATCATTGTGGAACAACTGGGCGTGGACGAGGGCGAGGTTACCGCCAATGCGTCGTTCGTGGACGACCTGGGCGCCGATTCGCTGGACACGGTGGAGTTGGTGATGGCATTCGAAGAGGCCTTCGACATCGAGATTCCGGACGAGGAAGCGGAGAAGATCCGCACCGTGAAGGACGCGGTCGATTACATCAACGCGCATTCGAAAGGGAAATAGCTTGACTCGTCGCGTCGTCGTAACGGGAGTCGGGCTGATTTGCGGGGTCGGCAATACCACGGATGCAGTGTGGCAGGCGCTGCTGGCTGGCAAAAGCGGCGTGGAGCCAATCACCGGCTTCGATGCGACGCAGTTTGCCTGCCGGATCGCCGCAGAAGTTAAGAATTTCGATCCTCTGCAATTCATCGACAAGAAAGAATCGCGCAAGATGGCGCGCTTCATCCACTTGGCCATTGCTGCCGCCGATGAGGCGCTGCAGATGGCCAACTACAAAGTCGAAAACGAAGAGCAAGCAGAGCGCACAGGCGTCGATATCGGCTCAGGCATCGGCGGATTCGACATCATCGAGCGTGAACACTACAACCTGATCAATGGCGGCCCACGCAAGATCTCACCTTTCTTTATTCCTGCAGCGATTGTGAACCTGGCGGCGGGACAAGTCAGCATCCGCCACAACGCCAAGGGCCCAAACGAGGCCACGTGTACAGCCTGCACCACTAGCGCACATTCGATTGGCGACGCGGCCCGCATCATTAAATATGGCGATGCGGACGTGATGATTGCCGGAGGGTCCGAAGCCGCGATCACGCCGATGGGCGTGGGCGGATTCGCCGCCATGCGCGCCCTATCGACGCGCAATGACGATCCCCACCGGGCCAGCCGTCCGTGGGACAAGGACCGCGACGGATTCGTGATCGGCGAAGGCGCGGGGATACTCATCCTGGAAGAGCTGGAGTTCGCCAAGAACCGCGGCGCGAAGATTCTTGCCGAGGTATCAGGCTACGGCATGGGCGCGGATGCCAACCACATTACGCAACCTGCCGAGAATGGCGAGGGCGGATTCCGCGTAATGCGCAATGCCATGCGGGATGCGGGCATTACGCCTGAGGTCGTGGGCTATGTAAATGCCCACGGGACATCTACTCCGCTGGGCGACGAGTTGGAAGCTATGGCTATCAAACGCGCCTTCGGCGACCACGCTTACAAGATGCTGGTCAGCTCGACCAAGTCGATGACCGGACATTTGCTGGGCGGAGCGGGCGGCCTGGAAGCCGGCATCACCGTGCTGGCGTTGCGCGATCAGATTGCGCCGCCGACCATGAACCTGGAGAGCCCCGGCGAGGGTTGCGATCTGGATTTCGTGCCGAATGCACCACGGAAAGTGACCATGGACTATGCCATGTCGAACTCCTTCGGCTTTGGGGGCACGAATGGGTGTCTTGTATTTCGGCGATGGACGGAGTAGAGTCCCTGCCAGTGTTTCTGGTGTGAAGAAGCGGTGCGCGCTTGCGTGCCGCTTCTTGTGTTTTGGGCCGCTATTTTGCGGGCGGCTCCCATAGCTCGATGCGGTTGCCCTCCGGGTCGGTGATCCAGGCGAACTTACCGTAGTCATACTCCTCTACTTTGGGATCAATCGCGACTCCCTCCTCTCGCAATAGGTTTAGCAACTCTGCAAGATTCTCCACGCGAAAATTCATCATGAAGGGCACGGGGCTAGGATCGAAGTACTTCGTGGTCTGGGGAAAGATCGACCAAACGGTCATTCCAGTTTTCTCGGGGTCGTCAGCGTCGCGCCAGTGAAACATCGCACCCTGGTCAGGCTCGCCCTCGATGCCGAGGTGCTTCCGATACCAGTCGTACATCGCCTTGGGATCTTTCGCCTTGAAGAACAAGCCGCCGAGTCCGGTGACGCGTTTCATGGTGCCTCCTCGAATGGTGTTGGGATTTTATAACCGGCGGCGCTTGCACGGTAGTCATGTGCAGGTCTATTTTGATGGCAGCAGTGGGGTAGTGCGCGATGTTCAGCCTCAGCATTGTTCTCATCGTGGCGGGCCTGATGTTTGGCGGGGCCACGGCCCTGATCGGGTTCGGCGGGTTGCTGGGAGCGTGGTTTCACCGCTCGCTGGGCGCACCTCTGCCGCTTCCCACATTACGGCGGCCTGAGGAACGTCGCATCTCGATGTGGGTTGGCGTGGCGGGGTTGCTGCTGTGGGCGAGTTTGTTCGTGATCAGTTTGAAGGTCGCTCCGTAAGCTTCGGTCGTTCCCACCCTAGCCCGCCGGCGCGGCCTACGATGGGGCACCCTCATCATCGCGAGGACAGGTGTCCCTTCGACTTCGATCCCTGCGGTCGCTAGCTGAGGATGACAAGCAAAATGCTGCTTAGAACAGCGTGGGCTGCGGGCTCGAAGTACGCTTCCCATCGAGCGCTTTCATTTGCGCGATGTACTTGCCGGCGTCGAACTTTTTGCGTGCGGCGTCGCCTGACATCCAGCGAATCGTGCCGAAGATGGGACGCTCGAACCACGGGCGGTCGAACTTCCCACCCATCGCCCAGGCCACTCCCGCGTAACCATTGGGATCGCGGCCATCGAGAAAATACTTGTCGTTGAGGTAGAGCGCGGTCTGCCAGGCGACAGCGGGCGAGGGGCTCCACCCCAGAATTTTCTTCGCCCAATACATGCGCATGTAGTTGTGCATCCAGCCAGCGTGCAGCATCTGAAGCTGGGCGGCATTCCAAAGCTCGTCGTGGGTTTGTGCGAATTCGAACTGCTCGCGGGTGTAGAGAACAGGCCGCGGATCGCGAGCATGCGCCGCCAGCGTCTTGTGCGCCCAGTCGGGCGCGCACTCGATCGAATTGTAAACCGGATTGAAGTGGACGAAGTTGATAGACAGCTCTCGCCAGGTCAGAAACTGGTTGATGAAATAGTCCTTGGTGGTCTGCGGCGCCTTCGAATTCAGGACAGCGTGCAAGACGGTGTGCGGGCCGATGTGCCCGAAGTGCAAGTAAGGTGAAAGCCGGCTGGTGCCATCAATTTCAGGTTT
Source organism: Terriglobales bacterium (assembly GCA_036512955.1). Taxonomy (GTDB): domain Bacteria; phylum Acidobacteriota; class Terriglobia; order Terriglobales; family Acidobacteriaceae; genus DASRAA01. Next base: position 6,812 of record DATBZX010000153.1, on the reverse strand, counting down.
ACCGTGGTTTTCAGGATAGGTCGACAGTTTGTGCTTCACGAATTCGTCGAGTAGTTTGAGCGCTTCGGTGGTGCTGCCACGAAAGGCATCGACGGGTTGAACGGAACGGTCGAGGTCTTTCCAGCCTTCGGTGATGTCGAGCGACCCGTCGTCAGGTAGGGCGGCGAGAGCGCGTGGAGACTGCCACTCCACCTTCGCTACGGAATTGCGCGGGGCGGTCTGAAACTGCTCCAAGCGCTGCTGCAGGCGCGGACGGATAATACGCGCGGCATATTGCTCTTTCTCCAGCAGCTTCGTGGGTACGATCACGTCCGCATCGACGGTCCATAGTGGGACGTTGAGTTTCTTAGCGGCGAGTTCGCGCCAAAGGCGAGGCTCGCGCATGGGGTTTTCATCGCCGATCACGATCGAAGCATTCGCTTCGTCGCAAAACTTAAGCAGAGAATGTTGTGGATAGGCGCGGAGTACGAACCCTACCCCGCGCTTGCGGGCTCGCTCGGCAATGTCGGGAATGCCTTGCGCGAGAAACGCATAATGCCGCAGGTTGGCACGCGGATAGAACGGCACGGGCGCAAAGAAGATCACGACTGGTTGACGCAGCGCGTTGGCGACGTCGACGGCAAGGTCGAGCGCGGGATTGTCGAGAGCGCGCTGGGAGCGTTGCATCCAGTAGACGACGCAACGGCCCTTGGAGTCAGGCGCGCCGGTGCGACGGATGGTTACGCGGGGATTGGTGGAGAGGGCTTCGATTTGGATCATGGATGATGGAATTGGATGCCAGTCACGATGATTCTGCGGCGAGGATTTCGTCGGCGATGGCGGCCGCCTCGACGGCCGGCCGTACATCGTGCACACGAACGATATGGGCTCCGTTCAGGATGCTGGCGACCATGGCGGCCAACGATCCGTAGAGGCGCTGACCCGCCGGAGCATCTTGTCCGCCCCGCCGTTTGCCAACCGTGCGGCCGACAAATGACTTACGCGAGGTGCCCGCGAGCAACGGAAATCCCAGGCGTTGTAGTTGATCGAACTGAGCCAGCAGCGGATAGTTCTCTTCGAAGTTCTTGCCGAAGCCGAAGCCGGGATCGAGCACGATGCGGTCACGCCCAACACCGCCTGTCAGAGCAGCCTGCACGCGATCAGCGAGATCATTGACCACCAGCGAGGTAATGTCGGACTCGGGCGCCAGGTGACGCCATTCGGCAGGTTGGCCGCGGGTGTGCATCAGAACGACGCCGCAGCGCAGATCGCTGCAGGTGCCCGCCATCGAGTCGTCCCACTGGAAGGCGCTTACGTCATTGACGATCTCCGCGCCAGCTTCGACGGCGCGACGGGCCACTCCGGACTTATAGGTATCGATGGAGACGATGGCGTCCGGCCGCGCGCGGAATATCCCTTCAATCACCGGCATCACACGTCGGAGTTCTTCGTCTTCGGTCACGACGGGCTTGTGGCTAGCTTCGTCGGGCAGGACGCGGGTACCGGGGCGGGTGGACTCGGCTCCGATGTCGAGGATGTCGGCCCCTTCGTCGAGCATCTCAAGGGCGTGCGCGATGGCGCGCTGCGCGTCGAGAAACTGTCCGCCATCTGAGAAGGAATCGGGCGTGACGTTGACGACGCCCATGATGAACGTGCGGGTCCCGAGGTCGAGAGCGCAGGAGCGAAGCTGCCAACGGTAGGGAGCACGCATCGTTCGATTGTAATTGTGAGAGAGCGGAGGGAGGGGATAGCAGATTCCCCGGGCAAAGCCCGCGAGGAATGCCAAACAGTCGAGGGTCGCCGGGCATCGCAAAAGTGGAATAGGCCTTCGACGGTACTATGAAGCCGTGCGCTTGCAATACGCATCGGGTACTCCGGCAACCGGTGCTAGAATTCGAGTTGTGGTGTAGCAGTCCTATGTACCGGCTCCGCAATCTCGTTCACGTAGCGCTGTTGCTGTTGCTTGTAGGGCAGGCCGTGGCCGCCGACAGCGCCAAGTCTGCGCACAAGAAGTCCGAGGACAACAAGAAACTCAGCCGGGCGATCGAACAGATCCTCAGCGAGCCGGATGTGGCGCGCGGATTCTGGGGCATCGACGTGGTTGCGCTGGACACGGGCAACCGCATTTTCGCGCTCAATGAAAACAAGCTGTTCACGCCGGCGTCGAACACCAAGCTGTTTACCACCGCCGCAGTTTTCGGGCTGATCGGCCCTGACTATCGCTTCAGGACCACGGTGGAGAGCCTGGGCACGGTGGATAAGTATGGCCGCCTGAACTCCGACCTTGTCGTCGTGGGACGCGGCGATCCCAACCTTTCAGGGCGCACGCTTCCCTACTATCTGCACACCGAGCGCAAGGCTCTTCCCATCCAGGTATTAATCGACCTGGCCGACCAACTGGTGCAGAAGGGGCTGAAGTACGTGGACGGCGACGTGGTTGCTGACGACTCGTACTACGTCTTCGAGCGCTACGGCGAAGGCTGGTCGCAGGACGACCTGGTGTGGGAATGGGGCGCTCCAGTATCGGCGCTCACCATCAATGACAACGTATTGTTCGTGAGCATTATGCCAGCGGACCGGCCGGGCGAGCGCGCGTTTCTGAATGTCACGCCCTATCCCGAGTACTACCGCATCGACAACCGGATCATGACCACCCCGCAGGGCACGGGGCCGCGGAAGATCTACATCAACCGCGAGCCGGGATCAAACCAGATTACGTTCTGGGGCAACATGCCGCAGGATGACGCAGGGGCCGGTGAGTCGTTGGCGATCGAAGACCCAGCGGACTTCACGGCGAAGCTATTCCGCGAACTGCTGGAGCAGCGGGGCGTAACGGTGTATGGACGCCCTCGTACCCGGCACACCGAACTGGCGTCGATGCAGACATTTTCGGTAACCACCATAGCCTCGGGCGGCGGCGGCGAATCGGGTTCGCATTCCAACCCGGTCCCCCTGGTGCTGGCCAACCACCAGTCCCAGCCGCTGGCGGACGATCTGCGCGTGATCAACAAAGTCAGCCAGAACCTGCACGCGGAGCTGATGCTGCGCTTGCTGGGCAAGGAGAAAGGCACGTCGGGCTCGATTGCGGGTGGGCTCGAGGTGCTGCGCGGGTTCCTGACCTCGGCTGGCATCAAGCCTGATCAGTTCGCGTTCTATGACGGCTCGGGCTTGTCGCGCGAAAACCTTGTCAGTCCGGCGGCGGTGGTCGAGTTACTGCAGTACGCCGAGCAACAGCCGTGGGGAAAGCTCTACGAAGACACCCTGCCGGTCGCAGGAGTCGATGGTTCCCTGAACGACCGCCTCAAGACTGCTCCGGTCAAGGGCACGGTGCATGGCAAGACAGGTTCACTGGGACACGTGAATGCTCTGTCAGGGTATGCGACCACGGCGAAGGGCGAGCGCGTGGCGTTCTCCATCCTGTGCAACAACCACAACCTCTCCAACCGGAAGGCCATCGAGACGATCGATCAAATCGTGGAGAAGATTGTGGCGGACGGGACGTAGCTGTTTGGCGCCCGCGTTCGTCCCATCTCGATAGCGGTCGTCAGTGTGGGCGGCCTCCGTGATATCCGCGGTATCCTCCGCGACCCCAGCCGTAACCACCGTAGTAGCCTCCGCGTCCCCATCCATAACCGCCGTAGGAGCCCACAAATGAGATGCCGGGATAGAAGCCCCAGCCGCCGTAGTAAGGCCAAATCGCGTAAGGATACCCCGGTCCCGCGGGGTACCCGGGATACGCGGGTCCCACCTGCCGCTGCTGTAATTGCGGCGGAGCGCTGGCATAGTCCTGCTGCCCGACCGGCTGGAACGCTACCTGGCTGCGCTCCGTGCTGAGGGTGACGGGTTCCTGCAGTCGGAAAGTCAGCAGAGTTTCCGGAGGCATGACGGTGGGCCTGCCCGGGGTGAGAAGCACGCCGGCAATTCCGGCGGCAGCTCCGGCTGCGGCCCCGATGCCAGCCCCACTTCCGCCATCGACCGCACCACCAATCGCCGCGCCCACGCCAGTGGTGGTGGCCACAGCGACAGCGTCACGGCCCTTTGACGTGCCCGCCGAGGTCTGTACCAGTTGCGATTGCACAGGCAGTTGCCGTCCATCGACCAGCGGAAGATCGCTCAATGCCACACCCATACTGGAGACGCCCTTGACCCGGCCCGCCTTTTGCACGGAGACTACCCGTCCAATGGCGATCTGCCCGCGACGGGCAACCACCCACCCATCGACCACGATGGGCTGTTCGAGGGTGGCGCTGAATCCGTCGCCCTGCAAATTGTTATCGCTGGAGAGGCTGCCCAACAGGCGGACAGTAACGAACGTCCCGGAGGGGATGGTGAGCGACGGCGGCACGACAGGATAAGGTGCCGGGGGCAAATTGTCGGCGGGCGGAGGTCCGGAGGGCGTCGCGACGTCCTGGTCCCGTTGATTCTCCGGGACGTCGGGTTGCTGGGCCAGTAGTACTGGGACGAGTAAAAGAGAAAAGGAGATCGCCAAGACAATGACTGTCCGGCGGGAGTTAACTAGCCAGGCTGACGGAAACAGATACCAATGACGCATGGAAGTAGTCTCCTCGGCGAGAAGTGGATACCAACAGCCCCGGATTTCCGGTAGCTGCAACCACAGATGTAAACCCAAGATCGTGGAAGATGATGCGGTTGTGGAGGTCCGGACGGATGTTTCTTGCGAGCGGAGCGTGCGCCATCGCGACTCACGGCTATCTGAGGGCTGCAAAATTTCGGGACGGAAGTCGCATCTTGGACTTAGAGGGGGTTGCGCACGGAGGCAATTGAAGGGCTACCGCCTTAGTTCTGCAGCTTAATTGCCGTCAACTTCTTGACGATTGCCACATCTTTAGGGCCCTTCACTTCGATCCGCAGACCGGTCCCTTCGCCATAGCGCTTGGCTTGGTCGAGCGTCTTGATCACAGATGCCGGCAGTCCAGCCTCGTGTGCCGCCTTTACCGCTTTGTCCCCCAGAATGAAGACTGCGGTGAAGCAGCCGGAATGAGGCGATAGATAGACGATGGTCCGCTTCCTGAGCTTCACGCGGAGCGACCAACCGTACTTCTTCGACACCGATTTCCACTCCTGCACATCCACGTTGCTGTCGGTGGCCAGATCGGCGACCAGTTGGAGCCAAAGTGCATGCGCAGGGCCCAGTGCCGCAGCCAGTTCAGCATCGGTGGGTTTGGTGGACTTGTCCAGAAAAGCATTGGCCAGCATGGCTCGACTCCTCGGTGACTACGTTGCTCGAGGTTGAGTTTAGGCACGGGCGGAGGAGTTGAGAAGTCCTGGAGTCACGGATCCTGGTGATAGCGCGCGCGAATCGAACGCCTATTTTCGAGCGGCGGCGCGGGCGCGTCCGGCGGCGACGCCGCGCGCGGGACCGGTGCCGGTGGGAGGCTTGCGATCGCCGTCGATCAGTTGCTTCAGTACCAACGCATTGTTCTGCTCGATGTTCTTGGACGCGAACAGCAGAGTGAGACCGCGTCGCTTGCCGGCGAGGTCGTGAAGCTGTTGCAAGGCAGCGTGGGCTTCACCGGTGGTGAGTTCGGCGAGATACTTTTCACGAAACCTGCTCCATTGCGGAGGATGAGCGTGAAACCATTTGCGCAACTCGTTGGAGGGCGCGACATCTTTGAGCCACAGGTTCACCGCAGCGGCTTCCTTGGTTAGACCCCGAGGCCACAGACGGTCTACGAGCACGCGCGCGCCATCTTGCAGCGAAGCAGGGTCGTACACACGTTTGAGGCGCACCGTCATGCGAGGTGTATTCTAACCGGTTGGCGTTGTTGAAATCGGGCCGTGGGTGTGAATTCGGCAGATTCTACGGGGAAATTGGATTGATCCGCAAGCAGGCGAGCCGTTCCGCACTGGTAGTCCTCATAATTGTTGCGTTAGCGGCGTTGGCAGGTTGCGAAGCCGAGCCGCGAAAGACCGACGCTGAACTTGGACTCACTCCGCAGCAGGCGCAAGGACGGCGCGTGTACGACGCGCGCTGCGCCGAGTGTCATTACGCCTACAGTAATCGCAATCTGCGCGGTCCCAGCATGCGCGGGTTGTTTCAGAAGCAGTTCATGAGCAGCGGCATCCCGGCGAATGATGACCGGGTGACCGACATTATTTTGCTGGGACGGGCCAAGATGCCAGGTTTCCAGCAGAAGCTTACACCGCAGCAGTTGCAAGACCTGCTGGTGTATCTGCATACGCTGTGAGTCGCCGCTGCAACCCGCGGGACGACCATCGTACAATAGAACAGTCGTATGGCTAGCGCTCCCGAACTCATCCAGATCGACGTTGCACCGCACAAACCGGCGCCTAAGCCGGAGTGGCTGAAGGCGCGCGCGCCCATGGGCGAAAACTACCACGCCCTCAAAACCCTGGCGCGCAAGCTCGACTTGCACACGGTGTGCGAGTCGGCGCACTGTCCTAATATCGGCGAATGCTGGAACCATCGCACCGCGACCTTCATGTTGCTGGGCAACCTGTGCACGCGACGCTGCGGATTTTGCGCCGTGCCCAAGGGGCGTCCTGAGGCCATTGATTTTGAGGAACCGGCGCGGGTGGCGGAAGCAGTAGAGAAGCTGGGACTGAAGTTCGCCGTGGTCACCAGCGTGAATCGCGATGATGACAATGTCGGAGGAGCGAGGGTCTTCGCTGACACCATTACTGAAATCCGCAAGCGCATGCCCGACTGCCGTGTGGAAGTGCTGATCCCCGATTTTCAGGGGCTGGAAGAGCCGCTGCAGATCGTGATGGATGCCAAGCCCGACATCCTGAACCACAATACGGAGACGGTGCCGCGACTGTACCGCGTGGCCCGCTCAGGGGCGCGCTAC
>DATBZX010000152.1:0-16881 GCA_036512955.1 Terriglobales bacterium | reverse complement strand
GACTCTGAGCGACGGCCAGATCACCGGTCTCGCCAAGGTTTTTGGTGGACAGGGCACGATCAACGTCCCTTCCTGGTCACCCGATAGCCTCAAGGTCGCCTTCGTCAGCTATCAATTGCTTCCCGCTGAAGAAGCGGCAGCAAAATGACAAGTCGCCTCATTTTCAACATTGCAGCCCGGCTTGCGCTGCGAGCTTTCCCGCGTACGGAGGAGTATGGAAACGCTTCCTCGTTTTGATCTGAAAGGACAAGTTGCCCTCGTTACCGGCGCGGCCCGCGGGCTGGGTCACGCGATCTCATTGGCCCTGGCTGCGGCGGGCGCAGACGTGGCGCTTGGTCTCCGCGACGTGAACTCCGACGGCGGTCTGTCCGCAGAGATTCGAGCGCTGGGTCGCCGCGCCTTGCCTATTCAGATGGATGTAATGTATCTCGACCAGATTACTCATGCCGTTGACGACACCGTCCGGCACTTCGGGCGGCTCGATATTCTTGTCAACAATGCTGGCGTCGCTCCGGGCAATCCTGTCGAGAACGTGCGGGAAGAAGACTTCGACCTGACGTTGGCGGTGAATCTCAAGGGAACGTTCTTTGCCAGCCAGGCCGCGGGGCGGGTCATGATCCGCCAAAAGAGAGGTTGCATCATCAATATGAGCTCGCAGGCGGGATTCGCCGTGCGGCCTAGCGTTTTCTACCCGACGAGTTTCCCTCACCCTCGACCTGCTGGCGGCGGTTGCAACAGTGGCAAGAGGACGGCGTCTGGCTGGATGCCTGGCGCGCCGCTGGGAGGGTTGGATGAAGAAGGCCTACTGCAATGGGAGGAGACCTTCTTGGACGGGAGCTTCGCCCCGGCGAAAAAGGGGGCTCCACAGTCGGTAAAACCAAGCGCGGCAAGGGCACGAAGTGGATGGTATTGGTCTACGGTCGAGGTCTGAGGTCCCACTCCCGGATTGCGACCATATGTCCGCTGAACCGCTAAACACTGCTGCGTTTTGTCGTGGCTAATCGTCGGAAGACGCGGTCGTCATACAGGAATCTCGTTATAGAGGGCACATCCACGAATAGGGTGTTACAGGGCCAGAAGCGCACAACGTCTTGGAGGAATTGCTTACTGCGGAGACGTGCACTGCTAACCTCTGCCTTCTCAACTCACCCTGAGCTTGCTCTATAATCCATTTTTACCCACCACACCTGCACGGCAATGACTCTCGATAATAGATCTTCGCTGACGGCGATCGACAAGGTGCGGGCTTCTCGGGACGGGCATTTTTACCACGAAACCTGGGCAGCACGCATAGCACTCGGGCTCTTGCACCCGTCCAGCACGTTGCGCGCCATCGCGATCGAAGGTTTCTCCGTGGAGGACGAATCGTCACTTTCCGACGCGGCAATAGAAATTGCCGACCTCGTTCGGTATCTGGGCACCACAAACATTAGGTCGGCCTCATCAATCGAGGTACTCCAATTTAAACACTCTATTGCAAGCGAAGCCGTTGCGATGCGTGCTTTCGACATTAAGAAGACGCTACAAAAGTTTGCGAAAACCGATGCTGATTTCATAAGACAAGTCGGGGTTGAACGTGTCGAGGCAGTCGTACGCTACGAAATTGTGACAAACCGCCCATTTAGCCCGGCCCTAATCGCTGCTATCGAAGGTCTCAGACAAGGCCAAAGCCTTGAGGGAGAGGCTGCCGGTCAGGCGGAATACATCAAGGAGGCTCTGTCTGGCCTAGATGACCGGCTCGCGACCTTCTTGAACCGCATTGCTCTCAACGGAACCCAGGGGACATTGACCGAAGCGCGCGCAACGCTGCGCCGTAGTTTGGCAGATTGGAGCATCCCGAATGATCCCCAGACACGGCTTAGGCTAGCAAACCTATGTGATTTGGTTCGCGAAAAAGCCGGTGGTCAAGGAAAAAACAATAACCTGATTGACCGCGTCGCCGTGCTGGCATGCCTGGATGTGGGTGACGAACGCGACCTCTTTCCAACACCAGCCGCGCTCCCCAAAGTTGACCACGTCATCGAACGCCCCGTGATTGATGAACTAGTCACAAAAGTCAAAGAGGGTCGCGATCCCTGGTTGGTCGATGCTCCCGGGGGCATGGGCAAGACCGTCTTGATGCAAAGCCTCGCACAAAAGCTAACTGCGGCTAATGCCGTGGTGCTCTTCGATTGCTACGGCGGTGGTTCGTGGCGTGACCCTGCAGATGGGCGGCACCTGCCTGAGAAAGCGCTTCCGCACATTGCCAATCTCCTTGCTGTCCGCGGACTATGCGACATTCTCATCCCCGGCCCGCCTGGCCCAGACTTGGTGCGGGCATTCCGTCATCGCCTGGAACACGCCGTCAGATCGGTACGGCATACCGACCCGGCGGCGTCAGTCGTGCTCCTGCTGGACGCCATCGACCACGCAGCCCTGCAGGCGAAAGCAACGCGGTCCGGTTCGTTTACGCATATGGTGCTGGAAAGCCTGTCCATTACGCCGATCGAAGGCGTTGTTGTGATCGCGTCTTGCCGGACGGAGCGCAGAGATCTCGCCCGCGGTAATGCCACGTGCCGCAGATTTCAAGTGCCACAGCTCTCGGAAGCGGAGGCATCCGCCCTTGCTCGGGCTTACCAGAGCGATGTAACAGTGGAGGAAATCGCCGATTTGCGTGTCCGCTCCGACAACAATCCACGCGTACTCGCGGCTTTGCTTACTGCCGGTCGTCCTTATTTCGCGCACTCCTTGGGTGTTTCTGACGATCCTCGGGATACTCTCCTCGACACCTTGATTTGGGACCGATTCAAGAAGGCAATTGCCGAAGCGCAAACACGTGGATCAACACCCACAGAACTCCACGCGATGCTTGCAGCCCTCGCTGTGCTGCCCCCGCCGGTGCCCCCCGCAGAATTAGCCGCCTCGCAAGGCTTACCGGAGGCAGCCGTCAGGAGTTTCGCTTCTGATCTTCATCCGCTCATTTCCCAGTCTCCGCATGGCTTGATCTTTGCGGACGAACCCACCGAGACATTGATCCAGCGGAGGATTCAGGATAATGCCGAAGCCCGCGAGGCTGTCGTGCGACGCCTTAAAGCACGCCAGGAAGAATCCAACTACGCCGCACGAGCCCTACCAGCCATCTTGACGTCTCTCGGCAGAACCGACGATCTGATCCAACTCGCTTTTGACGACCGTTTGCCACACTCGGCGACTAGTCACGTGGCGCAACGCGCTATCCGCTTGTCACGATTGGTGGCAGCGCTTATTGCTTGCGCCCAGGAGCAACGTACCGACGACCTGACCCGCCTGTTGCTTGAGGCCTCGCGCGTAGCCGGCGCGCACGAACGCTCTGACCACTTTTTGCAAGACCACCCCGATCTCGTCGCCATCGGGGATGACGCCGAGGCGCTCCGTCGTCTGTTCGAGACACGGACAAGCTGGCCCGGCAGGCGCCACGCCGCCCTGTCACTCGCCTATGCGCTCACGGATGACCTCGACGAAGCAAGGCGAAATGCGTGGCGCGCTTTCGATTGGCTCAATTGGCGAATGACACAGCCCGAACAACATGGCCCGGAAAGGCTACCCGACATCGACGATCTCGATCGCTTCGGCCCCAGCTACTGGGCCTTGCTGGGGGGAGAGGCGTCACGCGTGATCCGCTGGATCAACCAGTGGGACGAGGATTATGCCTTCAATCTTTTTGCCCAGCTTGCGTCATTATTGGAGCGCCATGCGGCGATTTCAAGCAAAGCGAGGTCATTGAAGGAACGCCTGTTTCGCCAAGCCTGTCGATGCGGATTGAGATCACGCCCACTCTTCGCCGCGTTACTGCACTGTGCTTCCCTTGACGCGAACCAGACCGCCCTCTTGATTACGCTCCTTGCTCAGGCTTCATCGACCATCCCGCCGACCCCACCCGCCTGGTCATCAGAACGCCGTCAATTCGGCTTCGTCGATGCATTACTCAGTGCTGCCATCAAGGCCGTTCGCCTGGAGATGGAGGACGAAGCACGCTTAATTCTGGATGCTACCCGCCTCAGGCGGCCCCACCTCTCGGAATTCGATACCGAAGTCTGGGTCAGTGAGGCGATACAACCTTTCCTGCTGGCTCAATGTACGCGAGCCGCAATCGAGCATCGTTCTCCGACGCTGATGGATCTTTGTCCTGAAGAAATTGATATTCAGATTCAGAGATCCAGTTCACGAAGAAATGCGACGTCCTTTGAAAAGGCAGTCGAAGCGTTGCTTAAGCAAAGAAAGGTCAGCCACAAGAAGCGTCGAGCCAAGGTGAAGAAAGGCTTCGACAATCGTGAGCGCGAGGAGGCGCTTCGTACCCTTACCTACCGGGTGCGTCCGTTGATCCCTCATGCGGCAGCGATCACGAATCTTATTCGCACTCACTCCTCCGACGCTGAGATCGCGTCGGCTCTCGATTTGTTAGCCAAGGATGCCGCGGTCACAGGCAGCTACCCGTACCGGGACAGGCCGCGCTACATCGCTAACATCTGTTTCCCCCTATTGTTCAGAACGGCCGACGCCCTCGAAGATCTCTCGGAAAAGACAGCTGCGGCTCTGGTCGAATGGCTGAAGAACTCTCCGCTCAAGCAGAGGAGCAACGTCATATACGTCGTCTCGCGGCTAGCCCGGCACGAAATAACCCGAGATGCCGCCTTGTCACTCGCCAGGCACACCGGCAATGAGATCTCTACCGAAACAGACACCTCGTCTCAAATAAACGCCTACGGCTCACTGGCGCGCGCCATCTGGCTCGCCTCGCAATCAGAAGCGCAGGCCTACTTTAGACGTGGCCTGGAGTTTGCTGACGCGTTGGGTTCAGGTGACTACGACAAGATCACTGAATTAAACAGTTTTGCAGCCCAATATCACGGGCCGCCCTTGTCTCCTGCGATTACGCATTGCTTTGCGGGGATCTGCGAGCTCAACCTTCCCGAGGAAGGGGAAAAGTTCGCTTGGGTTCCGTTTGGGCAAGCAATGTCCCGCATTTGCGGACCTGGTGCCCTCGCGTTCGTCGCGCGCTTGGCCGATCGAGGCAAGGTTGACTTGAGTTATTCCCTGCCCCCGCTGCTTACAGCGCTCGCCAAAGACCAGCGTCTCGCTCCGGATCTCGCAGGCGCATTGATCGGACTGGACGAACCTGCTGAAACCTGGAGTTGGATTCTCGCGGACTTTCTTGAGGCCACACTTCCGCACCTGCCGCAGGAGCGACGTGAAGAAATAGTTGATTTCGTTTTGTGTGAAATTGATCGCCAGTATCGTGGCTCCCCACCGCGCGAAACCATACAGCGCATGGCGACCGTCACCGAGAAATATCTGTCGAAGCGGTGTACGTGTCAAAAGCGCATTGCCGAAATTCAGTCCCCGCTTGATATTGACCCCGTTTCTCGTGCATCGACAGACGCTGCATCACCTCTCAGCAACGCTGATAAGCCGTTCCCCGATGCAGCACTAGCCTCGATCGATACCAGTGACCCTGTAGCCATCGATTCGGCAATTGACAACAAGGAACTCAACGATGACGAAAGGCGCTGGCCGGTCCGTTTACTTAGAGCCCTTGCCCAACCGATCCGGGGTGTCGACGAACGCCATCGATTCCTAAAGGCGATTTGTGAAACAAGAATACCCACTTTGTCGGATAAGCTAATGGCGATCAATGAGTTCGCTGCGCAATGGCGAACGCAATCCGTGGCGATCAGCGATGCCCTGCCCGATCTGGCGAAGCAACTCGCTGCTCGCCATGTTTCCGAATTGGCCGACTCGGATTGGGACTCGTCCTATGCGTTGCGATCCTTGATCGAATTTTCCGGTCGATCCGGTGAAGAATTGATCCCGGTCATCATCGGCGGTCTCAGAGAACGCACACAATTCGTTGGCAGCATGGCCTGGCTCAGGTTCGCCACCATCATGGCGAAAATCGCCACTGCCGGTGCGATCCAGTCCGCGCTAGAACATTTCTTGAACAAGTCTGCTGCAGCGTTACCTCAAGACCTCGGTGATGGACCCTGGGATGTTAAGTTCACGACACCGAGTTCGGATGTGGAAATCGTTGCGGGCCTGCTTTGGCTGCGCCTCGGCTCGCCCAATGCCCCCGAGCGTTGGCGAGCCGCGCATGCCATACGTCGGCTTGTACGCCTAGGTCGCACTGACATCCTCAGCCCTTTGGTCGCCCGCCTCAGCGCCACTGACGCAGGCCCTTTCCAAGATCAGGCCCTGCCCTTTTTTTATCTGCACGCCAGATTGTGGCTGCTCATTGCGCTGTCTCGTATCGCGGTCGATTTGCCCGAACTAGTCGCACCGTTTAGAAATGCACTCGAAGCAGCCGCTTTCGATCAGACGTTTCCCCACATTCTCATTCGTCACTTCGCCGGTTTGGCTTTGAGCCGTATAGCGCCAATGCTGCCAACCCAGCAACAACAGAAGCTTCTCGATGCCCTAAACGACCTCAATGTCTCGCCGTTCCCTCGCGCAAAAGCGTCGCCTAACTACATTGGGCCTTATGGCTCCCGTCCTCCGGATCATCCAGAGCCTGCGAATCTGTTTCACTTCGATTACGATTTTGTGAAGTATGAACTGGATGATGTCGCACGCATATTCGGACTGTCCCAATGGCAGGTCGAGGACAGTTGCACCGCGTGGGTCAGAAAATGGTCTCCCGATGTCCAGAACATGTATTCCTGTCCGCGGGGAAAGACGTACTTTGGCGATCAGTACGGGAGTTGGTCTAGCGCATCGCAACCATCTCAGGATCGCTGGGGCGGCTATCTAGCCTGGCACGCCCTAATGCTGACGGCTGGGGAATCTTTGCAAACCACCCCCGTGGTCGGGCTCTTCTACAAGGAGGAGCCGTGGAAAGATTGGCTCACTGAGCACGTTCTGTCTGGCCCGAACGGACTGTGGCTAGCCGATGGCACCGACCCGTTTCCTCCCGATGTCAACCGGCCCTTTAAACCCAACGACGGCGGCGAAGACTGGGTGCCCACCGATCCGAATACTCTCGGAGCCATGGTCGGTTTAACGGCAGGTTTATCTTTGGGTGAGCACATGTTTGTCGACGGTTACTGGCGAGCCGCAAGCGGCATTGATTTCAGCCTTCGATCGGTCATCGTTACTGAACGCGAAGCGATGAACGTGGCCCTCGCTGTTGCTCTCGCGCTCCCATTCCATCGACATCTTCCCCGCAATGATGATCATTGGTCATACGACAAAGAATCCATGACTGCTAAGCTGGTCCAACCATGGATCATGGGCCCTTCAGATTCATCGATGCGGCTGGAGCGCCACGATCCTTACTGTTCATCAACATCTCTACATCGGGCGCGCCCCTCTGACGAGGTGATCCGTAAGTTTGGCCTGACGCCCAAAGACCCGTACCACCGCAACTGGTCTGTGAAAACCGGCGACACAATATTTACTGCCGGAGCCTGGGGCTCCAGGCGCGGCAGAGACAGACATGAAACCGAAAATGCGGGGACGCGATTGTCGTGCCGCACTGATTTCTTGAATACCCTACTTGCTGAGCAGAAGTCCCAACTCGTGCTGCTCATGAAGGCACAGAGGTATCTGGAGAAACGACAAGGCGAAGGTGCGGGCGCCTTCCGCACGGAGACACTGATTGTCGTCATTGATCCTAAGCGCGGCGTGAAACTGGTACGGCGCATTCCTAAACGCGCTCGCGCAGCCGTCAACGGTCTTTCAGAGCACGACCGTCACGACTTTGAGTCCAGACTTACAGCCATCTGCAAGGCACTCGCGCAACCAATCAATTGACATGGAACGGCAGTTACGGGAAACGCCCGTCGTCAATATTGAAGTTGCCTGCGAAAAGCAGGGGCACGCCAGATTCTGCGCGGCTGCCTTGCCCACCAGCTCGCTATCCCGTCTGTAGCGGTAGCAGCGCTAACCGGCCCAGCATCGCCCCGAACCGCCGTCGCATCAGATGCCCTTCCGCCAGAAAAAGCCAGTAGTAGCGAGCATGTTTCACCAGCCATCCTCCGGTCTTCACCAGTCGCTGCTGTAAACTCGTGAGCGACCAGAGTTCGTCTCCGTGACGCGAACAGGCAACGGCACAAGCTGTCCAGTAGCCAGGTTGCAGAATCCGCCTTGATACGAGACGGATCCGCGGCGCAGCAATTGCGTCAGCATCCCCAACGCCTGGTAGGCGAGATTCTGGTTGATGAAGGGTTCCTGCCGGGTCAGTGCTTCAGCTGCGCTGCAGGAGGGCTGGTCATCTGCTTTCTTGTTTCTCCTGAGAATCTCTGGGTACAACTCAGCCACTGTGGGAAGCCGATCCTTTCTCGTCCTGTTGGCAGAGTTCTTCGGCTGTCCGAGAACGAATTGTCCGCTGGATGCATTGTTGCCATCATTTGGTGATCGAACGCGCGGGCTTCACCGTGAAACAGATGAACCTGAGCAAAGGTAAGTGCCAGAATTGCCAGCACCCGATTCCGGGCGTGTGGAGTTGAACGTGATGATGCGCCTTGTGAGCCTATTGATTGCGCTGCTTGCGAGTTTCTTGTCCATGGCCGGCGTCCCGGGAAGCTCGCAAGGAAAAGCTCGGCAGCCGGGCGTGGCCGGCGCGTTCTATCCCGCCAATCCCGACGAACTGAAGAACATGGTGGATGGATTTCTCGCCAAAGCACAGGCGCCGGCCACCACTGACCCGCTGATTGCGTTGATCGCTCCCCATGCCGGATACACTTACTCTGGCGGCGTGGCGGCCTTCAGTTACGCCGCGCTCAAGGGCCACAAGTTTCAGCGCGTCGTCATCATCGCTCCTTCGCATTACGATAGCTTTCCCTTTTCCTCGGTGTATGACGGCGACGCCTACGTTACGCCGCTGGGGAGAATTCCAGTCGACAAGGTTTTCGCTGCCAAGCTGTCTGCTCAAAGCGATGCGATGCGACTGTCGAGCCGCGGACACGAACGCACAGGCGAGCAGTTTGAACATTCCCTGGAAGTCCAACTCCCATTCCTGCAGCGGACGCTCGGGGAATTTCAGTTGGTTCCCATCATCATGGGCGACCAGAGCTATGAGGCGAGCCGCGCGCTTGGCGTTGCGCTAGCCAAATTGATCGCCAACTCAGACACACTCATCGTCGCCAGTTCCGACCTGTCGCATTATCACCCGTACGAGGAGGCGTCCAGGATCGACCACAACACGCTGCACGCCATCGAGGCGTGGGACTATTACGATCTCTCGCGCAACCTGCAGTCGCGAGTGTGGGAGGCCTGCGGGGGTGGGCCCATCGTCGCCGCCATAATGGCGGCCGAGCGCCTGGGTGCGAACCGTGCTGAGCTGCTGAAGTATGCCAACTCTGGAGACGTCACTGGAGATCGCTCGCGGGTGGTGGGCTACAGCGCTTTTGCTCTGTACAAGTCCACCGCTAGATCCGCCGCTGCGCCGCCTTTCTCGCTGACCGCCAAAGAGAAGGAAGAACTTCTGAGCGTTGCGCGCAACTCGGCCGAAACCGCGGTGAGGGAGCGCAAGGAATACAAGCCGCCAGCGGGATCGCCGGCACTGCAGCAGGACCGCGGCGCGTTCGTCACCATCAACAAGAACGGAGAGCTGCGTGGATGCATTGGATACATTGCTCCCCTGGAGCCGCTGATCGACACGGTGCGCGATGTGGCGGCGTATGCGGCGTCACGCGATCCGCGTTTTCCTCCGATCACTGCCTCGGAGCTGGGGGAGTTGCAATACGAGGTCTCTGTCCTGTCTCCGTTGCGGCGCGTCCTTGACGTGAAGGACATCAAGGTCGGCCAGCATGGTCTGCTTATGAAGAAGGGCAATCACGAAGGCGTTCTGCTGCCGCAGGTACCCGGCGAGTTTGGATGGGACCGCAAGACCTTCCTCGAAGAGACGGCGAGAAAGGCCGGTCTTCCCGCCTCCGCATGGAAAGACGACGACACCGACATTTTTATGTTCACGGCGGTGGTTTTCGGTGAAGTGAAAGAGTCGCCGAGCGCTACGCCGGAAGCAACTTCTCCCGTAAAGCGGCCATGAAGGCCAGCAGCGCTGTCGCGAGATTCACAACGAAGATCAGCGAGGCCGTTTTCAGGAATCCGAAGACGGGCACGAAATACGCGCTCAGGACGATTGCGCCGATGCAGGCTCCCAGAAGATCGACCGCATAGAGTACCCCGTTGTTCTGCGGCCCACTTTCCCTGCCGGCGAAGAACAGGCTGCTGGCCAACGGAAACTGGTAGCCTCCCAGCATCCCGCAGAGCAACGCAACGATGGGGAAGAGAATGTCGCCCACTACCAGCAATCCGGCCGGACTGCTGCTTCGCGCCGACGCCAAGAAGAACCCATACAGCAATAGAGGAGACAAGGCCGCGAGAACCTGAATCTTCGCAACGACTCGAAGAGTGACAGGTTGGAGTCCGCCGTCATCCCGGGCAATCCTTCTCAAACCCAGCCAACTGCCCAGCGCCATGCCCATCATTACCGCCGCAATCAGCAATGCCAGTTGCTGGTAAACGTAACCATAGATTGCCTGGAAACCCAGCAGCAGCAATACTTCCAGAGCCATCAGCGTGAAACCCATAGTGCCCACACAGGCAGCGAGCCTTACTCGCCGGACCTGCCGTGGACAAATCAGGCCGGCTAGAACAACGCACGCCGCCAGCATCGCCGTTAGACTGAACACAATCCATACGAAATTGGCGAGCGCCATGCTGACGAAGACTTCGCGATAGCGCTCGTTGAACTGCGTGCTCCACAACGCTACGTCAAAGTAATAAGCGATGGGAGCAAAGTCGCGGTTCAGAGGAGTTTCGGGCCGGGGCCGAATCTGTTCTGCCAATTGCGCCACGCGATCCGCAGACATGCGAAACGGCAGATAGTACTCGCGCACATAACTGGTTTGGAGGTGCCGCGCCCGCAGCCGTCGCAGGAGTTCGTCGGAGCGGTCGGTCAGTGTGCCGGCTTGTTGGCTGGCGAAGAAGTGGACCTTCTCGCCAGGAATTGTGCTGACTTCCGAAAACACTACCCGCAGGCTGCGGTTGATGCATTGCAGGAAACTCGCCAGTGTCGCGGAGATATAGTCCTCTGAAGCCACAAGCTGGAAGGACAGAATGCCGCCGGAATTCAACTTGGCGGCAGCCTCGCGGAAGAACTCAACCGTGTAGAAGCGGTTGATCTGCGCCGTCTGTGGCTCCGGAAGGTTGAGGAGGATGACGTCAAACCTCTCCGGCGTACTCTTCAAGAACAATCGACCATCTTTAATGTGAAGTCGAACCCGCGGGTCGTGTTGCAGCGTAGCCATCTGGCCAGCGAAGTAAGTTCGTCCAATCTCGAAAATCTTTGGATCCAACTCGACAAGATCGAGGTGTTGGATCAGCGGATGCTTGAGGACTTCGGCCACGCTCCCAGTCAGTCCGCCCCCAATCAACAGCACGCTTCGCGGCGCAGGGTGCTGCAGTAGCGCGTAGTGGACGGATTCCTCAGCACCCTGGGGATCGGGCACTGTGAACAGCACCAGTCCGTTCTCCAGCAGAGTGCGGTTACTCTCGGTCTGCAACACCGCCAGGTTTCCGTAGGCCGAATTGCGGCTGTCCAGCAGATGAAACCCCTGCCACAACCGGCCTAGCGAAAGCGTCTCCATGGGTGGAGCGCCGAAGGGAATCACCCCAGCGGCGAACGCCACAATCACAGCACCATAGGCAATTTTCCGGCACAGCGGATTGCGAACCTTCAGGCTCGCGGCCGCCAGCACGTTCAACATTCCAACGGCGAACGCCACTTGGAATGATGTGTACTGGCGCACCAACACCAGGCTGGCAAGCAAACCACCGAAACCCGATCCAATCGCTTCGAGAAGATAAACGGATCCGGTGGCGCTGGCTGGCGCAGCCGCGGTCGCTTGCCCGACCAGCCGACTACCCACGGAAAAGGCCCCGCCCAAGAACAGGCAGAGAGGGCCAAGAACCACGAGCGCCGTGAGCATCATCGGCCACGGCCCCAGCATTTCTCCCGGGACCGTGATGAAGAGTCCCTTCGCGCTGCGCACGGCCAGGATGGTCAATGGCAGCATCAGCGCCAGCAGCGTCTGCAGGCCCGCCATGACTTTTCGGGGATCACCGAGCCATGCTGCACTCCAGCCGAAAACGCTACTGCCAATGCCCGTCCAAAGCAACCAGCTCGCCAGCAAAAACCCCAGCGAGATCTCGTTGCCATAGAACACCACCAGCAACTCACGCATCAGCAGGACCTGGGCAGCGGTTGCGGAAAATCCTATCAGCAACAGCACGGGCCGAAGCCGACACATGCTCTGTTCTAACCCGAGAGGTTGCTGGGACGGAATGATCATGGCACTACCAACCATTGGTGCGGCCCGACCTCCGAGGCTTGTGTCAATCCGCGTCGCAGCGGCATTACGCACCCGTCGTGTTGCGTCAAGCTGCGATAGAGCCAGGCCGGTCGACTAAGGCGCGCCCCAGCAAATCTTCATCTGGCAAGCAGGGGCTCGTCAGTGATGTTGAACGCACGGCGGAGTGACAACAGAGACGGACCGACGGCGTCACCGAGTACTCCGCCAGCTCAGAAACGCCGTCTCATCTCAAACACCCGATGCTCGGGCCGGTATTATGCTAAGCCGCAGGTCGGCCGGATCAGGAAAGGGCGGATGATGATCGAGGAATTCATTGCTGCCATCTGAATGCAGGTTTTGCCAGGAAACTCCGATGGGAGGGCCGCTATGCACGCGGGTTTTCTTGCTCGCCCTGTCTTGTTACGGGGCCGCTCCACTGGCAATGGGTGCTAAGGAGTGTACCTGACGCTCACCGGCCGCGGCTCGCCGCGGAATGCTTCCAATCGGTTCTGTGGGTATTGGTATAACAGGTAGTCTCTTCAGACTCTCCTTTCCGATGCTGCGTAGGTTACAAGCTCGGCGAAGTGCGCTGCGGTATTGCTTTGATGCCATTCCTCTTGAATTCGAATCTCAAGCTCCACTCGCTAGGCATGGCCTTTCCGTCAACTGTCGGTGGTGTAAAGGTCCACTGGTGCGCGGCCTGCAATGCTTGATTGGCGAAGTATCCGCTCCCTCCGCTGGAAACCAAAGCTGCGTGCGACACCGCGCCCGACGGATCGACAGCGACTTTCACCTTCACATTGACCGTGCCGGTGATTGTGTCCCTCGCCTTTCGGGGCACATCCGGCAAAACCTCATGAGCTACAGCCCCGTGGCCGACGCTGGGGTTCGTTCGGGAAGTAGGTGAGCCAGCAGGCTGGGTTGGCGGCATAGGAGATGCAGCGCTTGGCTGCGCAGAGGTGGTCGGAGCAGGTTGCTGAGTTTGTGGACTGTGTCGGAACAGTCGAGCACCGGCTGCGATAACAAGGAGAACAACGATGACTGCACCGGCCACACGAACACCTCGCCGCTTCCCGGTCGTTCCTGGCCGCTCGACAATCGCCTCTCTCGCATCAGGCGGTGGAACACGACTCTGTGCTGCCGGTGCCGGAAACTCCTGCGCCTCAGCAACCGCCGATATCTCTTGGCTCACTACGACATCCTCGCGTGCCACCGGCGCTCCGTCCAGGCGCTTTCTGATCTCGGCAGTTGACCATCGGCATACGGGATTACAACGTAAACAATGCTTTGCAATGTCATCGAACGGCTGTGGAATGTTCTCCGGCAACTCAGGATCGTTCGCGGCCGTTCTGTTCCACGTTGGCAAACGATTCGTGAGCACCTCGACAAGCGTCACTCCGAGCGACCAAATATCGCTGGTCGGCGAAATCGCTCCGCTTGTATTCTCGGGCGCATCATACGCCTTGCCATTCCCGGACGATTCCTCCGATTCACCCGTCGGACGGATTCCATCGCTCGAGAGTTTCAACTCATCGCTGACCGCCATGATGTTTGCCGGCTTGATATTCCCATGCACCAAACCGTGCTCGTGTAGGTAATTGAGGGCATCCAAAGTAGGAATCAGCATTTCGCTGACTTCTGCCGGTGTCAGCAGTCGGCTAGGAAGAATTTCGCCGAGATTCTCGTCGGCGTATTCCATAACGGCGAAGTACAAGTCCCGTTCATCGTCAGCTCGCCAGCGACCTATGTGGAGAATTCGGAGAAGGTGAGGATGGGACAGTTTGCTCGCCAACTCCCACCGTGAAAGTTGGATCTGTGCCTGCACTGTTTCCGCCGGGATTAATTTGATCGCCGCTTTCGAACCGTCGATTTCTGTGAGGTACACGGCGCTCTGTTCTGAGCCGCCAAGATAACGGAGGAGCGGAAATCTCCCGTTGATGACACGTCCTTCCCATTGCTGCCATGTCTCCATGCGTGTCCTACCCCGTTGTTGTGACACAAGTAAACGCGGAATTGTAACGTCAGGCAACTGGGGGTGTCGAAGAATTGAACTGAAGCGAGAAAACCGCAGTTCACGTTGCCCGACTGGTTTCGGCATGTGGATAGCCGGTCAGGACGCGCTATCCTATTGCGCTACTGCGGTTGGGGCAGCGACTGTCGCTGTGCCGGCTGCGAACCGGGCTTCGATTCGCCAGGCTGATTGGTTCCCGCGCCGTTGGCGTTTGGTATTGACGCCAGCTCCGACTGCCGATGTTTTGGCGAACTCACATAGCCATGAATGTGGTCCGTGGTGATGCTGTTGATGACCAATTCCGCAGGTTGCGTGTTGTCGGGAGTGTAGAACATCGCTGGTTGGTACAAGTTTACGTGCTTCTGGGAAAGGTTTTGGTCTTCCACGATCAGGTCTAAGTCGGCATATTGGTGCTTGGTGTTCGCTTTGCGAAGCCGGACGCCAAGTGGGCCCTCGTGCTGGAATTGTTTCGATTTGGCGATGTCGAACTCGTAGTAGTTGCGCTCGCCCTTCTTCTGCAATAGCACCACTTCATCGTGCGTCCGGGCGATGGAACCGGTAAGTTCTGTGCGCGTGGTATTGAGATCGCCGCGAGTGTTCTCCAGTTGGTTGCGGGTATCTGTGATGGCTTTGCCCTGTTCGTCGAGCTGTGACTGCATTTTCTTCAGTCGCACGCTCCCAGTGGGGCGGCGGGCTGGTACGGTAGCGGGGGCGACTGGTGTCTCCACAGCCGGCGTTGGTTGTGGCTCAGGACGAGCAGCAAGCGCATTCACTTTGCTGGTGAGTTCGTCGATCTGGGTACGGGCTTGGTTGAGCCCGGCGGTAATCTGTTGCTGTTGCGCCAGCACACTCTGCGCCGAACGGTGCTCGTAGATGGCGTAAGCTCCGAGTCCTCCTGCGGCAAAGGCCGCTATGGCGACGGAAACAGCCAGCCAAGTGAGCAGAACGGGGCGCGAGGTAACGCTGTTCAGCTGCATGATGCCTCCTGAATTCTTCGGGACGAGAAACTCCCTCTTTATACGAGAGCACGTCGAGTTCCTTTCGGTAAAGCCGCGAAGTTCTTGCGGAGCCGGCATTTGCAGACCATGGGGTGGAGGCGAGAAGGTCGGAATTACTGGTTGCCTGGAGTTTCTTACATGCAAAGCCCATTCGCGAGCTCCTATTTCGTGCAAAGAACCATTAGGTAACGAGTTCGGAGCCGCAAAGCCGAACTGCCCACGAGGGAGAATTTCCTCGAATGTTTCGCCAGCACCGGCGTGTACGAGAGCTTGCCACGGCGAGCCGCAATAGCCCTTCTGACGCCGCGAAAAATCTCGTAATTCCTAATGGAGCAAGATCGCCATACCCTATCGTGGTAAAGGTAATGCATGAAAAATAGAACGCTTCTGGGAGAGGGAGTCCCCAGGATACGTCACTGTGAACTTGGTAGCCTCCGTTCTGGAGAACAATGTGAGAGTTGTGCACAAATCCACACAGTGTTGTTGTGTAAATCAACGCGGCACTCAGCAGTATCGCCGCCCCATATATTGCGAAGAGCAATGGACTCTCAAATCCGCGGGTCAGTCTCACAAAGATTCTAGATACTTTGCTCTGTGACAGTAGTGCGGTTCGATACCGCAACTCCGACAGACTGCACTGGTCGCCACCGATGAACGTCCTATTGCGGAGAAAGGCGAGGGTTTCGAAAATGGATTGGGACTGCAGGTTCGCTCCAAGGGAGAAGTCGAGCAATACATTGGCGCGGGCGTCCCAATCGATGTCTTTAGCTTCACGCGTACCGCGAACCGGTTCAGCAGGAAACGAATCGGACAGATCAATCTGACCGTGGAAAAAATTGCAGCCTCCCCCCTCAACTGCGGTCATGCGCACGCGGGTTGGGGCGTGGTCCCGGGTCGAACGCGAATGGGCGATTCGACCCCCATATCCCCCTATCCGCGCAAAAAAGCCAAGTCGCTCAACGAAGAAGCGAATAACAACCATGATGATTGAACCGCATGTCGCCGTGGATTTCTATGCGGTAGCGACGCAGTAGGCGACGGTCTGCGTCATCAAGCCCATCAGTCCCAAGGTGTGCCCGTCTGTTCGTTTTTCTTTCTGAAACGGATTTTTGTTTTTCCTATACATCAAGACCACTCTAGTCTGCTACGATCCAAGTCCAGCGCCACAAGTGGAAGCATCTGTCTATGATCGATAAAAGCCGTCAAACTTTGAGCAGAAATGGCCGCTGATAGAAGAAAAGGAGCGGGGCCTGGATAGGGAGGAGATCGAGATGAAGTGGAAAACGGTTGCTATTGTCGGGGCTGTCTTGTTCCTCGCCGGTTTCTTATTAGGGTTCATTCCCGAGTATCAAAGAGCTTCAAACCTCGCCAAGCAGTTGGAGACTGCGCGACTGGAAAGCAAGTTGAGGGAGATTCGCGAGTTGGCTTCGCTCAGCTACATCGACGCATCGAAGATGAACTACGGATCAGCAACGGAAGATTCGGAACGGATGTTTGGCCTTGCCAGGGAAGTGGCTAATGACACGACGGATGATGGCTTGCGGAGCAGCCTCAATGGTTTGTC
>DATBZX010000151.1:0-3946 GCA_036512955.1 Terriglobales bacterium | reverse complement strand
AGTGAGCGATGCGGTCCGCCTCCCATCCCTGACTGAGACCGTGCACGAAGGCGGCCGAGAAAGCATCACCCGCGCCCACCGTGTCAGCCACGATCACGTGATAGCCAGGAGCCTGGCTGAACTTGCCGTCCTTGAGGATGGCGCAGCCGCGCTCGCCAAAGGTGACGCACATGGTCTGGCAGCCGAAGCGGTCCGCCCAGCGGCGGCAGAACGTTTCGATCGAGTGCCCGGGACCTTCTGACGCATCCACCGAGGCATCGAGCGATTCCGCCTCGGAGTCACTGAGCTTGGTGACCACTGCCATCGAAGAGAGTTGCTCGATGGTCGCCAGGCTCCAATGGCCCGGCCGCAGGTTTACGTCGTAAAAAACTCTGGCTTTGGGAACGGCACGCAACAGTTTCTTGGTCGAGGCCATGGCTTGCGCCGACATGTGGAACAGCGTGCCGACGTAAATCCAATCGGGTTGAATCTCGGCAAAGCGCTTGAGTTCGGCATCGGTGAGATCGACAAAATCGTAGGCAACAGGCCGTACGATGCGAAACGTGGGCTTGCCTTCCATGTCGAGTTCAACTTCTGCCGTGCCGGTAGGTCTATCCTTCAGCACCTGCACGAACTCGGTGGACATCCCGCGCGCCTTGAGGAGTTCGATGGCTTTTCGTCCGCGTGCGTCTGCGCCGACCGCGCTGAGCGGATACACTTCGTGGCCCAGTTTTTGGGAGTGGGCAGCGAAGTTCAAGGGCGCCCCGCCGAGGTATTCGTTTTTGCCGATCACGTCCCAAAGAATCTCGCCAACACTGACGATGCGCACGTGCCCTGCCTCCTGGCCTGAACTAGGACCGATGCTGGGGTGATCAAAACAGCAATCAACCCAAACGGAGACAATCTAACAGACCGTGGAACATTCGCAAACGGGGCTGGCCATTAAGCGGAGCCTTGCAATTGCCGACAGTAAGTTTATGATCAATTCTTTCCTGGCGGGGGCGATGAGATTTTCCTTTAAACGGGATGAACCACGAGTTCTGGACGCCGAACCGACTCGGACGGAGTGTCCAGAGTTAGCGGGAGCCGAGATCGCCGGAGTCGTTCACGGCAAGCGTGTCGGCGGCGACTTCTATCAGTTCGCGCGCGCCACTCCACAGAGAGTCTTATTCGGGTTGCTCGACGTCGCCGGGGCGCATACTGAAAACCGCGGCATCGTGGCTGCTGCCAACCAGACTTTCCGTGAAAAGGGGCCGGTGTGTTTGGCCAGCCACGAGTTGAACGAGGCGGACGCCATGATGGAGTTCTGCCACGAACTCAACATGACGATTGTTCATGCGGCCTCAGGTGTGCGGACGTGTGCCGCTTTCGTCGGCTGCTACAACGAGGACCTTGGCACTTTCTGTTACGTCAATGCCGGTCACACTCCCGCACTGTTGCGCTACAAGTCTGACGTGAGCGAACTGGCGGCTACGGGGATGCCGTTAGGATTGTTTGTGGGCTCCACCTACGAGGCCCCTATCGCAGCCGTTCCGCAGGGAGGCGCGTTGCTACTGGTGTCGCGAGGCGTGGTTGAGGCGGCGCACAAGAAAGAAGAATTCGGAATGCAACGGCTCAAGCAGCAGTTCGAGAGTACTCCGCTCACCAGCGCTCATGCAGTTGCGTCGGCGGCACTCCAAGCGGTCCGCCAGTATGCCAAGTCAGGTGCTCAGCAAAACGACCTCACCACGTTGGCGCTAGTGCGACCGGGCACGAGCCGGTAGCCTGACAAGCTGTAACAGTTCTTAACTCAATGACTCGCTGATCACCTACGCAGATCGTGAGAGAATCACCTATCTCATGGTCGGACGCGCGCTATTACGGACCTTTTTTCTAACCCTTGTGACGACCATCGTGATCGCCGGTATTCCTCAGGCGATTGCCCAGCAGCCGCCCCTGCCGAACGCCCCCAGCGCGCAGAATTCGAATACCACCGCGACGAAAGATACCAAGGACGATCCAGCCGCAAACCCCGTCGATAAAACGGTCGGCAAAAGCAAGCTGGAGCAACAAACCGGAACCAAGAACGATCGCATCTTTGAGGTCCTGCCCAATTACGGCACCGTGCGGACCAGCAAGAATCTCCCACCGCTAACCGATCGCCAGAAGTTCAGGCTCGCCACGGCGGGTGCATTCGATTGGGCCGTTTGGCCGTTTAATGGCGCTCTCGCGGCGATCGCACAGGCGAAAAACGATCCAGAGTCCTGGGGGCAGGGGTGGGGTGCTTACGGAAAACGCTACGGCGCCTCGTTTGCCGACAACACCATTGGCACCTACATGACCACCGCCATCTTCCCAAGTCTGCTGCACGAGGATCCGCGGTATTACCGGATGGCAGAAGGGCCAATTTCTCATCGGATTTACTACTCGATGAACCGGCTCTTTGTCACACGTACCGACGCTGGGGAGACGCGGTTCAACTATTCGGAGTCCATCGGCAACGCGGCAGCGGCGGCCATTTCCAACGTCTATTACCCCGCCTCGGAGCGCACCGCTTCGCGCAACGCTACGACTTTTGGTTTTCTGATTCTCTACGATGGCCTGTCCAACGAACTAAAAGAGTTCTGGCCCGATATTCACCGTAAACTGGCCCACAAGAAGACCACACCTTAGGTGCTTTGATCTACTCGCCTTCGCGGGCACGCTGGCTGCTCGATAGCAAATGCCGACAAGTCGATCCTTGTGGGCAGTCCCATTGCACGCTGTGCGAGAGCTTCTCCTATCGCGGGCGAGTGTTTGAATCCGTGGCCTGAACAGGCGGAGGCGAATAGAATGTTTTGGCTGGCGTCGGCGTAGTCGATGACGAATTTCGCGTCGGGCGTGACGGTGTACAAACACGTCGCGGTGCGCAGACATTTGCTGCTGACGTCAGGAAATCGCGGCTCGATGTACTCGGAATACATTTCCGCGGTTGACTCGTCGCACACCTCTCGTGGAACCGCGTCGGGATCCACAGTGTTTTCGTAGCGCTCGGTCGCGACCTTTAGTCCGCCCGCGGGACCGTCGATGGCGGGAAATCCATACAGCATGTCTTGCGCGCGATTGCCGGTGATCCAGATGAACACGGGAAAGCGTTCGGGTGAATAGTCTTCGAAATTCTGTTGCAGCGCGAACCAGCACAAGGTCTGTCGATAGACGCGGAAGTGGCCACTGTATGGAAGTGGCAGCAACTTTGTAATCCATGGGCCTGCGGTGAGAATCACCTTAGCTGCGGAATAGGACGCCTTGTCGGACGTCACCTCGACTGATCCGCGTAAGGTCCGGAGTTCCAACACTGTTTCTGCCGTGAAGACCTGTGCGCCCAACTTCTTCGCCTCTGCAATTTGAGTTTCAACGCAAGCCTCAGGACGCAGGAATCCTGCTCCGGGCTCGAAGTATCCGACTTCACCGGCGGTCAAGCGAAACTGCGGATAGAGCCGGCGGATATCGTCGCTGCTCAGTTGCTGATGCGGGATTCCAAATTCCCTCGCGGTTTTAACGGTATCGAGCAGGAATGAATTCGATCCGTGATGGCTGCCATCGACGTCGGGTGAGGCCAGAACCAGTCCGCCGCAGCGTGTCATCAGGCTGCGACCGGTGGCAGCCTCCAACTCTTCCCAAATTTCATTGGAGCGCAGGACCAGCGGCACGAACTCGCGGCCTTCGCCAATCGCCTGGCGGGTGATGCGTGTCTCGCCGTGCGACGAGCCCTGGTCGTGCGGCGGCTCGAAGCGATCGATGCCGATCACCTTGGCGCCGAGCTTCGCCGCCTGGTAAAGCGTGGCGCTTCCCACGGCTCCCAGGCCGACGACCACAATGTCACCGACGATTGCCATGCGCCATGATGCCACACGGCCCATGTCACAGCGAAAGTTTGCGCTCGCATGAGAGACTGTTTTCCGGAACTGACTCATGACGATTCGCCAGTTGAGTTCGCGCGTGGTGTATC
>DATBZX010000150.1:0-6004 GCA_036512955.1 Terriglobales bacterium | reverse complement strand
GTTTGATCCCCTGGTGGCGATCTCGAACGCACTGTCCAGCCATGCACTCTACCGTGGCCTGTTGTGGAGCATGGTGGTTCTGATCCCCACCATGTTCCTGGGCCGCTTTTTCTGCGGATGGATTTGTCCTCTCGGTTCCATTCATCATTTCTTCAGCAGCTTCATATCTGAGCGCAAACGTGGCAAACAACTCATTGACTCGAATCGCTACAAACGTTGGCAGACGACCAAATACTACTTGCTCATCGCATCTCTAGTCGCGGCCGTATTTGGCACGGGCATCGTCGGCTGGCTGGATCCCTTCTCTTTGTTGGTTCGCTCTGTCGGTTTGTCTATTCTGCCCGCAACCAACCACGCCCTGCGAGCATCCTTGGGCGTACTCGAGCACAGCCGTTATCCGTTCGTGCAGACAGTCAGCGGCGCGTTGCACTTCATCTTGGGCGCATTGCTGCTGAGCTTCAAGCAACCCCACTTCCGTTTGGGGATATGGCTGGGCCTGATCTTTGTCTTCCTCGTTGCATTAAATTTCCGCATCACCCGTTTCTGGTGCCGCGCACTGTGCCCGCTAGGTGCGTTGCTGGGCATCGTGTCGCGCTGGTCCGTGCTTGGCCTGGTCAAGAATCCGGAGCATTGCAATGATTGCAACCGCTGCCTTCTGCGCTGCCAGGGCGGCGACGACCCGATCGGTGGCGTACCCTGGCATCAGCCCGAGTGCCATCTGTGTCTGAACTGCGTGGACGAGTGTCCGGAGCACGGGTTGCGATTCCAGTTTTTTCCCGGACAGAAAGCAGTGGGTGTAGACCTCCAGAGACGGAAAGTCCTGACCGGCCTGGCTGCGGGCGTTGCCGTGGTTCCGCTCGCGCGCAGCACTTCCGGGTTTGCCACAGAACGCCATGAACGCCTGCTGCGTCCTCCCGGAGCGCTCGATGAAGAGTACTTCCTCGCCCGCTGCATTCGCTGCGGCGAGTGCATGAAGGTTTGTCCGAATAACGCCTTGCATCCCGCTTTTTCAGAGGCTGGGATCGAAGGTCTCTGGACGCCCGTTCTAGTACCACGAATCGGCTACTGCGAGACCAGTTGTGTGCTGTGCTCGCAGGTCTGCCCCACCGGAGCCATCTGGGAGATCACGGAAAGAGAGAAGGGCTGGTCCGTGGATGTGGCCCGCGCGGACAAGCCGATCCGCCTCGGAACGGCTTTTTACGATCGCGGCCGATGCTTGCCTTGGGCCATGGCGACGGAGTGCATCGTGTGCGAAGAATGGTGCCCCACGTCGCCCAAGGCAATATACCTTCAACCGGTGGACATTATCGATGCGACGGGCAACTCGAAGCAAGTGAAGCAGCCTTATCTTGATCCGTCCCGCTGCGTCGGATGTGGCGCATGTGAATACGCTTGTCCCGTGCAGGATCGGCCGGCGGTGTACGTGACAAGCGTGGGCGAAAGCCGGTCCCGCACCAACCAGATCCTGTTGAATCGGAGGAAGGGATGAGAGTTTGTAGGACTCTTACACACCGACTGACCGAAGTTTGGATCGTTGACATGGAGCTTTCATGCAATCCGACTCAATCCATTTAAACCGTCGTGACGCCTTGGTCAAGCTGCTGCGAGTAGCTGGAGCCGGTGCTGGTGCGGCCGGACTGGGGCTTTGGCTGAGCAAACATAGTTGGCGTCCCGAGCCCGCGCTAGCAATGGCCGCGAAGCGCGGCCACACCATAGCAACTGATCCGAAGCTCCCTGAGATGGCGGTCATCACCGGCGACGATCCCGCGCAACTGACGCGTCAGGCAGTCGAAGAGCTGGGGGGAATTCGCCGCTTCATCGCGCGCGGAGACATCGTCTTGGTGAAACCCAACATCGGCTGGGATCGCACTCCCGAGCAGGCGGCCAATACCAATCCCGACGTCGTGGCCGAAGTCATCCGCCAGTGCTCGAACGCCGGGGCGAAGCGAGTCATTGTCACCGACGTGAGCTGCAACGATCCACGCCGCTGTTTTCAGCGATCCGGCATCGCCGAGGCGGCGCGGCTCGCGGGAGCTGAAGTTGTACTTCCCGATCCGGCCATGTTCAAGGATGTGGATCTCCAGGGAGAAATTCTGCGCGCTTGGCCTGTCCTCGATCTATTCCTGAATGCGGACAAAATCATCAATGTCCCGATTGCCAAGCATCACAGCCTGACCGGTACAACGCTGGGCATGAAGAACTGGTACGGCATGCTCGGGGGGCCACGTCATCTGTTGCACCAGAGGATCCACGAGAGCCTCGTGGACCTTGCCGACTTTGTACGCCCGACTCTGACCATCGTTGACTGTTACCGGATCCTCGCCCGCAATGGTCCAACCGGAGGCAATCTGCAAGACGTGATACTGAAGAAGACGCTGGTCGCCGGAACTGATCCGGTCGCTCTGGATGCATACGTGGCGAAGGCATACTGGAACCTCGAGGTTTCCTCGCTGCCTTATCTCAAGATGGCGGCAAACCGCGGGCTGGGGACATACGAGTTCGAGAAAGTTCGGACGCAGATCAAGACTTTGTGACCTTAATGTGCGCCAAGAATGGATGGATGTTTTGTTTGTGGCTGCGAAGTGTGCACGAAAACAGTATCGGCGAACGAAAACGCCAAGACTATGAATATAGATGAGACCCAAGGCCACGCAAGTTTCGGTCGATGGAAATTCAGGGAAATCAGAATGAAACTTTGGACCCGATGGAGCGCCCCGCTGATCTGTGCCACGTTAGCCCTGGCAACAGTACAGGCGCAGAGTTCACCATCCCACGATAGCGGCTCCCGCACGCGAACCTCGGATGCATCGCAGAAGCAATTTGCAAGCCTTCTGCGCGAACCTCTTCCGGGCCACGCGCGCGCGCAAGCCTTGCCTTCGTTCTATAACCCAGAGAGCCTCTATCAGTATATTGACGGTGGAGCGGATATCTATCTCCTCTATGGCTTCAAGAACCTGCTGCATCAGGATTTCAAGAGCGGCGTGGCAGAGTTGACCGTGGACATCTACGAGATGGACAGGACCGAGGACGCGTTTGGGATCTACGCGGCGGAGCGCTCCCCTGGTTATAAATTCGTTTCGATCGGTGCCGAGGGCTATCGAGACAAGGGAGTCCTGAATTTTCTGCAGGACCACTACTACGTGAAGCTTTCCGGTTCGGGCGCGAACGCGGATGCGTTGCTCGAGCAATTTGCGCGGCTTCTC
The DNA here is from genome assembly GCA_036512955.1 of Terriglobales bacterium. Taxonomy (GTDB): domain Bacteria; phylum Acidobacteriota; class Terriglobia; order Terriglobales; family Acidobacteriaceae; genus DASRAA01. The sequence continues at coordinate 2,801 of DATBZX010000150.1, read as the reverse complement.
TCTGGACGAATTGGCGGGACGCGGACACTGCCGGCACTGCTGGAAAAGCTTCCACGAGAACATCAGGTTCCTCATTCCGAACAATACGTGAGGAAGGATCCGCTGGGGCACGCGTTCCTGGCACCGGCATACATCGTGGCCTACGCGCAGGGGAAGCAGGAGAGCAAGCTCGTAGTTTCGGTGGCCAACAACTCGCAAGAAGCCAAGTCGCGATCGGAACAACTCGCGAAGCATTTCAAGCAAAGCGGTGAGTGTGCTTCGGCACCCGAGTTGGGAGAAGGTGGAATCCGGGCAAGAAACAACTACGAGGGTCGCCTGATAGCGCGCACGCGGGGGCGGTATGTAATTGCGCTGCTGAATCCCCCGGAGAATGGAGCCGAGATTCTGAAGACGGTAGCGCAGAGTCTTCCGTGACGAACTCGAAAGCATTCATAAAGATGTGGAATCTGTTTTCAGGAGTTGAGCCATGAATAACAAGGGAAACTGGAATCGTCGCGAATTCATCGTGAAACCGATTCTTTGGGCAGGAACGGCGAGTGTGTTAGCAAAGACGAATTTGCTGCTGGCGAGTCCTACCCTAGAGACTGCGGCCTCGCCCATATTGCAACGCACGCTGGGAAAAACAGGTCTGTCTCTGCCCGTGGTCAGCATGGGAGTGATGAACGCCGACGTGCCGGGATTACTGCGCCGTGCGTATGAGTTAGGCATACGGTATTTTGATACGGCGGCGGGTTACCAGAACGGACGCAACGAAGAGATGGTGGGACGCGTTATCAAAGAGATGGGCGTCCGCGACAAGGTTGTGATCGCGACTAAGCAGCCGTCACGGAACCATTCACAAAGCGCCGCCGAGGCCAAGGTGCGCTTCATCGAGGGAGTGGAGGCCAGTTTAAGAAGGCTGCAGATGGACCACGTCGACATTCTCTACGATCACGCGGTGGATTCTGTAGAGGACGCCCAGGCAGAAGGGCCGCTGGAAGCGCTGCAAAGCTTGAAGAAGGATGGCAAGACAAGGTTCATCGGGCTATCGACGCACAAAACCGTGGATGTATTGAGCGAAGCGATACGTCTGAATCTGTTTGACGTAGGGCTGGTGATGCTGAACTACACGATGGCGCACGACGCGGGAATCCTCTCTACGATTGAGAGAGCCGCCAAAAGCGGAATCGGAATTGTTGCGATGAAAACCCAGGCAGGAGGCACGGTAAAGCCGGACGCGAAGCTTCCCAAAGAATTGCCGGCGGCGAGCCAAACGGCGCTGTTGAAGTGGGCCCTGAATCACGAGTTTATTACTACGGCCATACCGGGTTTCAGCACTTACGAACATCTTGAACAGGATTTTTCCGTGGCACGCAACCTGGCCTACACGCACGAAGAAGAAAGGTTCTTGGCTGATAAGGCCTTCGCGGCCAACGCAGAGTTTTGCCAGCAGTGCGGCGAATGCAGGGACGATTGCCCCAAGCAGGTAGATATACCTGTATTGATGAGGTCCCACATGTATGCAGTGCAATACCGAAATATCGGGATGGCGCGGGAGATGCTGGCGTCGGCTGCACCAGGCCGAGGACTCGAAGCTTGTGGCGCCTGCGAGTCGTGCCTTGTAACCTGCCGAAACACGGTGCAAATCGGGCGGAAGATTGCGCAATTGAAAGCACAGTCGGTCAGCCAGCTGCTCGCGTAGTCGCGGATTGTCGGCCAACCGGAAGCTATCAGGCTTCCACGGCGGGATTACTCCTGACAAGTCGACCGGTAGGTACGAGCCTTCCCCTCCGCCGGTCATGAGGGACAGTCTGGCTCCAGCCCGATGTGGTCGTTAACCGCGTTCCTGAAACGCTGCTTGCACCCGAGGTATCGCTCCGTCGTCTGGATGGAGCCGTGACCCAGCAGGAACTGAATTTGCTCCAGCTCACCTCCTGCCTGGTGGCATAGCCGTGCACAGGTACGCCGCAGATCGTGGGGTGCCACCGTTGGTAGGCCGCAGCTTTTGGCGTTTACCTTCACGATTGCCCGTTGAAACCGCGTGCTCTCACCGTTCAAGTATTTGCCAGGTTGGAATTGCTAGTTTTCTTAATGGAAAGCTTATGGAGTGCGTGCAAACGCTTGTCAATCCTGAGACTGAATTTAGCGCTCTTAATGTCTCCATTCATGGAATTTGTCCAGAGCATGTTGCGAGTTGCCCTACCTGGAGAGATTTCTATCCAACATTTTGCAAATCGATAAACGCTCACATCCTCGCGAGCCACACCTTCTTTGATAGAGAAGCGGTGCTCGGAGCATGTATGAAGTATGACCTTGAAATGTTTGAGTGTACGCAGTGGATTGATACTTGCGCAGTGGCTCGAAGGACGTGGCCTGAACTTCCTAACCATAAACTCGCAACGCTGGCGAAGTATTTTGGAATCGAGTACCGTGCTCATGATGCAGCAGAGGACGCTCGTGCCGCAGGAGAGATTCTTCTTCGGTCAATTGAAAAGAAAAGAACAATAAACACGCGAACACGCGTTCAGAAAACAGCGATTTTCGATTAAGCATCCGGTTCGTTAGTCTCTGTGAAAGAAGCCGCAGTGCAGTCGCTGTAAGCTGCAAAGGATCACATGTCTGCAACCTTTTCATCTTTGGATTCTAAAGTTCGGTCACTTTGGGCAAAAAGTGGAGAATCCCAGGGGCATAGTCTGCTGGCGCACATGCTCGATGTGGCAGCCGTTGCCGAGGTACTGCTGGAGCGGGAACCTGCTCAGACCCGCAGGTTGGCTGTGCAATGGCTTGATGTCTCGCCACAGGATACTGGCCGCTGCATTGCT
>DATBZX010000149.1:0-4626 GCA_036512955.1 Terriglobales bacterium | reverse complement strand
CCGCCTGGCAGAATGATTTTGGTGCCGATCCCAACATCGTGGGAAAGACCATCCGTCTCAACAAGCATCCCTACACCATCGTCGGCGTTACCCCGGAAGGCTTCTACGGGACGGAGAAACTCGGGTATGCTGACATTTTCGTTCCCATGGCGAATGAAGAGTCGCTGGATGGAGTCAACTGGCTTGAGTCGCGGAGCAGTCAGCAAGTTTACTCAGTCGTGCGCATCAAGGACGGGGTCACCATGCCCCAAGTACAGGCTGAATTAAATACGATCGCTGCCCGTATTGCCCGGGAGTACCCGAAGGAAGACGAGAAGCTGACACTTAAGCTCACCCGTCCTGGCCTTATGGGTGATTTTTTTGGCAAGCCGGCCCGCGCTTTTCTGGGTGGGGTGCTGGGGCTGGCTGGCATTGTGCTGCTCGCCGCCTGCGCCAACCTCGGTGGCCTGTTCGCAGCGCGCACGGCAGACCGCACTCGCGAGATTGCTATCCGCATGGCCATTGGATCGAGCCGCTGGCGGATCGTCCGCCAAATTCTGGTGGAAGCCGTTGTGATTTCGATCTTCGGCGGGGCACTCGCCTGCGGTTTAGCGTGGATGGCTCTTACCGGCCTGGCGAACTGGCACCCACCCACCGAATACCCGTTGGGGTTCCATGTCGTAATGCCGCAGCCAACGTTGATCCTGATGGGGCTGCTTGTCTCGGTTCTCGCCGGCGTAGCGTTTGGAGTGATGCCACTGCGGCAAATCTTCAAGACCGATCCCAATGACGCCATCAAGAGCGGCGGAGTTCAAACTTCAACCGGTCGCCGGTGGGCGCTTCGCGATGTGCTGCTGGCGGCACAGATCGCGCTCTGTTGCGTCACTGTCACGGCTGCCTATGTTTCGCTACGCGGCCTGGGCAGGGCACTGACCATGGACATGGGCATCAATCCCAAGCATGCTGTGCTGACGAAATTCGAGCTCAACCAGGCTGGATACTCGAACCAGACGGCCGACCGTTTCCAACGCCAACTGCTGGAACGGGTATCGAGGCTCCCGGGCGTGGTAGCAGCAGGCTACGGGACAACGACGCCTCTCTCTCAAGATACGGTTAATCCTGATGTCTTCTCTCAGCAAACGACCGATTTCAGGCCCTCAAACCGGGCCTTTGACACCTTCGCCTACCATGTCTCACCCGGATACTTTGCCGCCACTGAGATTCCACTGCGTGCGGGACGCGACGTAAGCTTCGCCGACACTGCAAAGACCCCGTTGGTTGCGGTGGTGAATCAGGAATTCGCCCGGCGTCTTTTCCACTCCGAGGACGCTATTGGCCGCTATTTCAAGAACAGTTCCGGCCAGCTGATCCAAATTGTGGGTATCGTGGCAGATGGAAAATACTTCTCGCTGACAGAAGATCAGGCTCCCGCGGTGTTCTTCCCAATCTCGCAGGAATTAACCACTCACACGTCGTTCGTCATGCGGATGGGGCTAGATTCTACCGTCGCGGCCACCAACGAGATGGGAGCCAGCATTCGCAAATTGATCCATGATCTTGACCCCGCCATTCCCGTCCGGGAATCGGGCGCCTGGAACAATCAGCTTGGACTGACGTTCTTTGTAGCTCAGGTGGCTACGGCCGCCCTTGGCCTCTTTGGCGCATTTGGATTGCTGCTCTCGATCACCGGCACCTTCGGCCTTGCGTCGTACACCGTCAGCAAGCGGCTGCGTGAACTGAGCATTCGTGTTGCCCTTGGTGCACAGGCGAAGCAGGTCCTGTCGGCCGCGCTCGGCCGTATGCTGATCTTGCTCGCCAGCGGATCTGTCATTGGGATGCTGCTCGGTATCGCTGCGGGCCGGGTGCTTTCGGCGATCGTCTACCAGGCGTCGGCGCAGGATCCATTTGTAATTGCTGCTGTTGCATTCACCGTGCTGCTCACCGGCTCGCTCGCCGTAGCGGGCCCAGTGCGACGCGCCCTGCACGTCGATCCGGCAAACGTGCTCCGCGAACAGTGATTTTCTAGAACCAGAGACGGTGTAGCGGCATATTCGGCGTCGGCCTCGAAATTTGGGAGCACAGCATCTTTGCTAATTGCGGCTCGCTTCCTCTTCCTCTCGCATGAACTCCATCACTTCCTGCGGTGGTGCCGTTGACATCCACACGGGAGCGAACGACATGCGGTGCAGCGCTGTCGGGCCTTTCTCACGCAGTGCTTTCAAATGCACCGGAGCGCTGTATCCCTTGTTTGATGCCAGGCCGTACCCGGGGTAAACCGTGTCGAACTCGCGCATCATGGCATCGCGTTCCACCTTGGCGATGATCGATGCCGCCGCAATTGACGCCGACAACGCATCGCCGTGAATGATCGGCGGGTGGCCCGGCCAACGCAAACTCTAACTTGGGTGCCCCGTTCTACCGAAGGTAGGGCGGGGCTCTTCTTAGCTCATCGAACGTTGATCGGCACTTTACCCAAACGAAGCGACAGTCCCATCTTCTCGCGGCGGCCCGCAGTCCATGGAGACTCGATTTCCACCGTGCCCGCTTCTCCGGTCATATGATGCCGGAAGCTGCCGGGTGCCCCACTCATTCGCGGTTTTCGAATGAGTGGGTGTATTTGATTTCCAGCGGCCACTCCTGACAGTTCACCCTCACCAGCCCGAGCTCGTCGTAGGCGTAAGCGCGAAAGCTGCTCCAGTGCCAGTCCTCGGGCGTCGCCACCAGCCCGCGCTTAACGGGATTACGGTGCATATAGCGCAGTTTCTCAACCCGCTTGGCCGTGGTCCACACGTTGAAATCGTAGAAACGCTTCTGCCAAACCGGCGTTCTCTGATCATGATCGCGCCGCAGCAGTTTGGTGAAGCGCTCCTTGATGACCTTCATCACGACCGATGGATCGCCCACCTCGGGTTCCGTGATGAGCAGGTGAACATGCTCGGGCATGAGCACGTAGCCGACAACTACGAAACGGTAACGCCACCGGGCCTGCTCCAGAACGCGTGCCAGCAGGTCACACCGCGCGCGAGTGTTCAATTGGGGTTGGCGACGGTAGCAACTGCAGGTAATGAAATGCAGGTCATGCTTGCCGTAAAAACGTTCCAGACCCTTCGTCACCCACACAGCATAGAAACTTCCGTGGACAACATCAGTGATACGTGTTGGGCACTCGTGTGATCGCCCACACATTCGAAAACCGCGAATGTGTGGGGCACCCAGCACCCAGCTAGTTGGCGCTAGTTCCCTTCACTTCCCCGCCAGCACCTGCTTCTGTTGCTCAGCCGGAAGCGCGTGATACAGCGCCAGGAAGGTTCCGTTAGTCCAGCCAAAGCCGATGAGGTTCTCGTGATAGCCCGCGAGAACCGGAGCTTCATCGCTTCCGGTCACCACATTGTACTTCTCGCGGATAGTGCCGGTGCGTTTGTAGTTGGCCAGCACGGTTCCGAGAAACTGCTCCGACACGTGGTCGGCCTCGGCGTTGAAGCCCGCGTGGCGCATGCCCTCAACCGCGATCAGGTTGGTGGGCGCCCATCCGTAGGGTAGATCCCACTGCACACCGGTTGTCCGGTCGCTCATGGCCAGTCCGCCCTCGTGCTCGAAGAGGCCGAGGTTCTTCATCACCGCCTTAGCCTGCTCGGGCGTGGCCAGGCCAACCCACAGCGGATAAAACGTGGTCACGTAGTTGTAGTCGGATTGCTTGCCGGTCTGGAAGTCCCAGTCGAAGAACATTCCCTTGTCGGCGTTCCACAGGTACTTGTTGATGAGTTGCTTGCGATTCTCGGCTGCAGTGCGCCACTTCTTCGCGTCATCGGGATGCCCAAGTATCGTGGCCATTTCGGCAAGGTCCATCTCGGCCTTGTAGAGCAGGCTGTTGAGGCACACGGGAGCGAAGTGGTGAGTGGAGCCGTCGAACGGCCCCCAGCGGAATGACGGATCGAATCCCGACTCGCGCATGGCCCGGTCGCCCTGGTAGAAGTCGGCGGTGAGTTTGACGGGATGATGTTCTGCGCACGGCTTGTTGTCACAGATTGGGACTTGCAACTCAGGGCCGATTCCCTTCTCCAACGTGGGCGCGATGTAGCCGTACTTCGCTTCGTCCTCGGGATGCTTGAGCAGCCAATCGGCAATGGCTGCGTAGTACTCGGGATGGTCGGCGATGTCGGGCACCGGGCCTTCGCCGACGTCGAAGTAGCGCGTAAGGCCAGTGTCTCCCGCGAGCTTGGGAGGTTTGATCCAGAGATCGTGATCGCGGACGGCGTATTCGTAGGCCTTCGCCAGCCACTTGTTATCGGCCTTCCCTGCCTTCTTATCGGCGGCGTACTGGGCCATGATCATTGAGGTCAGAAACGGAGGCTGGGAGCGCGTGAGGTAGTAGGCACGATTGGCGTTGAGCACGGCGCCATAGTTCTCGATCTCGTAGAAGAAGTTTTCGATGATGCCGCGCGAGTAGTCGCGCTCGCCGTCTTCGAGCAGGCCAACGATGATGAAGTAACTGTCCCAGCCGTACATCTCGTTGAAGCGGCCTCCGGGCACGACGTACTTGTTCGGCAGATAGAGCAGGCCGTGCGCGTTCAACTGGTCCACCGGAATAGTGCCCAGTCCGGTGATCTTTTTGGGCAGGTTCTCGACCTTCACCCCGCACTTGGTGAG
>DATBZX010000148.1:0-4473 GCA_036512955.1 Terriglobales bacterium | reverse complement strand
GTCGCACCGGAGGTGGCTTTGGCGGAACTGCGGGAGTTTATCGAGGGACGCGTGCTGGTCGGGCACTTCGTGCACATCGACATGAAGGCGCTGCGCAAAGAACTCGGCGACCAGCAGCACGAGTTAACCAACCCCGCGATTGATACCGCAAAGGCGCATCGCTGGATCTTGCAGAACAGTCCGTGGCGCGAGGATCTCGAGCAGCAGATGGCGAACATCAGCCTGGCCGCGCTGGCGGGGATCTACAACCTGGAATTCCATGAGGCGCACCACGCGTTGGACGATGCGTTCGTCACCGCGCGGCTGTGGCAAAAACAGATCTCGCGGCTCGAGGACCTGAAGATTTGCAGCCTGGGTGATGTGTTGCGGGTCGCGAAGGTGTGACCCCACCCTCTCCTGACCAACGGGAACGGATGGGGTACCTATATCGCGCGTATGCCAATCTACTCGCCCTGTCCTGTGCCCACCGATAGCGTCGGCACTCCGTTCTTGCGCATCAGGTCGTTCAGCGCCGGAACGTCGGCGGATTGAATCTGCTGCCACTGCGCCAGTTGCGCGGTGAGCCGGGCGTGCAACTCGTCATAAACCAGCAATTGCTGCGCCGTGGGCGATTGATCGACGCTCTGGATCAGGTCATTAAAGCTGGCATACTGCTCGTTGAGCATGTTGGGATAGCGCAGGTTGTCTTCCGTGCTCTTGATCTTCACATTGATCATCTTCTCCTCGACCGGGGCCATCTTCTGGTCGAGCGATTTGGCGGCAGCAATGACTTCGCTGTTGGGGGAACCCGCGGCGGTCCACTTCTCGAGAGTCTGTAAGTTGGAGCGTAGCCCGCGAATCTGGTTGACAGCGCGATGCAGCGCGTCGATATCAGCCTGAACCTTGTAGGCCAGCTCGATTTGCTTCTGCAAATCCGCAGTGGTCACTTGCTTCTCGATGCGCGGATCGACGGTAACCGTCAAGGGCGCGCTCTGACTGCGGCCTTTCACCGTAAGCTTCACCTGATAAGTGCCGGGAAGCACCAGCGGACCGCGCGGCGGTTCACCTACGTAGAAAGTGCCGGGAATCTGCACCGGGCCATTGCAACGGTAGTCCCAGGCAAAGCGGTTCATGCCCGCGTCGGCGGGCAGGAGATTGGCCGGCTTCTCCATGTCGGGCCACTCGGGCGGCTGCTCTTGTTTGTTCTCCTCCAGATTCGAGAGGCGCCGCACCAGCTTGCCTTGCGCGTCCGTGATTTCGATGGTGATTTCTTCTTTGGCCGCTGGTTTTTCTTTCAGGTAGTAATACAGGACGGCGCCCTTGGGCGGGTTATCTCCAACGGGACGTCTGCGCTCAACGGCATCCGGAAAATGCAGGCGTGGCGCGGTAGCCGGTTGATACAGATGGAAGTCCTCATTTGCGACAGCAGAGTTCGCCTGCCGCACGGGGCTCACGTCGTCGAGAATCCAGAACGAGCGGCCATGCGTAGCTGCGACTAAGTCATTGTCCTTCACGGCGAGATCGTGGACCGGCGACGTCGGCAGGTTGAGTTGCAACGACTGCCAGTGAGCGCCATCGTCGGTGGAGAAATACACTCCTGTCTCCGTGCCCGCGTAGAGCAGACCCTTCACCTTGGGATCTTCGCGCACCGAGCGCACGTAGGAGCCCGCGGGAATACCGCTGTTAATAAGCGTCCACGTCTTGCCGAAGTCGTGGGTCTTGTAGATGAAGGGATTGAAGTCGTCGAGCTTGTGGCGATCGATCGCCGCATACGCCGTGCCCGCATCGTTCGGCGAAGCTTCGATGATGCTGACCATGCTCCACTCCGGCATGGCTTTGGGAGTGACATTCTCCCAATTCTTGCCATCGTCGCGCGTGAGATGAATCAAGCCATCGTCGGTTCCCGCCCACAGCAAGCCCTTTTGCAGCGGCGACTCGGCCAACGCAAAGACCGTGTCGTAATACTCGACGCTGGTGATGTCGAGAGTGATGTCGCCGCCCGATGGCTTCTGCTTCTCTTTATCGTTGCGCGTGAGGTCGGGGCTGATCGACGTCCAACTGTGTCCCTGATCGGTGCTCTTGAGCACATTCTGCGCCGCGCTGTAGATCACGTTGGAATCGAAGGCCGACACTAACACTGGCTCGGTCCACTGAAAACGGTACTTCAGCGCATTCGCGCCGTTACCCGAGGTGTCGAGTGGATAAGGCGATGCATCGGTGAGTTGGTTGGTACGGTGATCGTAGCGGGTAATGATGGCTGCATCCGATCCGGCATACACAATTTCCGGATCACGCGGGTCGGGCGAGATGTATCCGCTCTCGCCGCCGCCGACTTCATACCAATCCTGCCGTGCGATGACTCCGTCGTCGGACTGGCTGGCAATAGCCACCGTTGAGTTGTCCTGCTGCGCGCCATAGACGCGATAGGGCCAGTGGTTGTCCACCGCGACGTGGTAGAACTGCGCGGTAGGCTGGTTGTTCTGCTCGCTCCACGTCTTTCCGCCATCCACCGAGATGGTGACCCCGCCATCGTTGCTATTCATCAGGCGCTGCGGGTTGGTGGGATCGATCCACAAGCCGTGATGATCGCCGTGCGGCGCGGGCAGCAGTTCGAACGTCTTGCCGGCATCGTTGGAACGGTAGGCGCCAGTGTTCAGCACATAAACCGTGTCCACCTGTTTGGGATCGGCGAACACATGGCTGAAATACCACGCACGCTGGCGGTAGCGTTCATCGTCATTCACGCGGCTCCAGGAATTGCCCGCATCGTTGGAGCGATACAACCCGCCTTCCTTGGCTTCGATCAGGGCATACACGCGATTGGAATCGGCTCCGGAGACTGCAATGCCAATGCGTCCCAGATTGCCTTCCGGCAGTCCGCCGCCTTGCAGGTGTTTCCACGTTAAGCCGCCATCAATCGATTTATAGAGGCCGCTGCCCGATCCGCCGCTGTTGAAGTACCAGGGCTGGCGACGCACTTGCCATAGCGACGCGTAGACCACGCTGGAATTATGCGGGTCGAAGACCACGTCAATCGCGCCCGTGTTTTCGTCCTTGAACAAAACTTTCTGCCAGGTCTTACCCCCATCGGCAGTACGGAAGACGCCGCGCTCGGCGTTCGGACCAAAGGCGTGTCCAAGGGCGGCGACCAGCGCGATGTCAGGATTGCGCGGGTCGATGATGACCGCTCCGATGTGACGCGTGTCCTTGAGCCCAACGTTCTTCCAGGTGCGGCCGGCGTCGGTGGATTTGTACACGCCGTCACCGTACGAGATGTTGCCACGCAAGCAGGCTTCGCCGCTGCCTGCGTAAAGCACGTTGGGATCGGAGTCCGCCACCGCGATGGCGCCGATGGACGAAATGCTCTGGTGATCGAACATCGGAGTCCAACTGAGGCCGCCATTGGTGCTTTTGAAGATTCCGCCCGCAACCGCACCGAAATAATAAGTGCTGGGATCGCCGGGAATCCCCGCGACGGCCAGTACTCGGCCCCCGCGGAATGGGCCGATCTGCCGCCACTTCATGCCCCCTACGATGGCGGGATCGACCTGCGCAAAACTGTTTCCCGCGATAAATGCACTCAGCATTACCACAACCGCAATCCGGCGTCTCATTTGTCTGGGTAGCCCTCACCTACTAGGAGTCCCGTAATACTACTGGCAAATGACAAGCGCGTGCAAGCAACACAGTGCCTGAGGGTTACACACAATACACTTTCGTGGCTGTCGATCTGGCGCGAAATATTAGTCCGTCTTTACGGCACTTTCGTGGTCTTGCCAAAGTCTGCACGCGACAATTAATGTCCCAAACAATAGCTGTATGACGGGGTGCTGGTTCGCAGGCGTAGATGCCAGTTGTCGGGGGCGGACAGCAAAAATACCCGTCGTTCAAAGTCTGTCGGGTTTAGCGGTTCACAAGTGTTTCCTGGTGGTTGCACCGTAATCTTCATTACGGCCTTATTGGCTATTTGTACGCAATGCTCGCAACCTTGTCCGAGGGGGAAATGATGACTCGCCTAAGACTGTCGTGGTTCCATCTGTCAATCGTTGTAATCACTGCCTCACTGCTCTGCTGCGCAGCGCTTCCAATCTGGGCACAGACAACATCCATGGGCACCATGACTGGAGTCGTGACGGATCCCAGCAACGCGGTGATCCCTGGCGCAACGGTCGCCATTAAGGACAAATCCACTGGTGACGTGCAAACTACCACGACCAACAATTCGGGGCGCTACGTGTTTGTCAACCTGCGCCCCGGGACCTACGAGGTCACGATCACTAAAACCGGATTCTCTAAGGTTTCGATTCCGAGCGACGTAATCGAAGTAGGCATGGTTTCCACCAACAACGTGGTTATGAAGATTGGCAGCGAGTCGCAGACCGTGGAAGTGCAGGCCACAGGGGTCGAGTTGCAGACCCTGAACGCCACCGTCGGCAGCACGGTCAACTCTTTGTCGCTCGAATCGCTCCCCAGTATTGCTCGTGACACCAGCAC
>DATBZX010000147.1:0-4712 GCA_036512955.1 Terriglobales bacterium | reverse complement strand
TGTGGTTCGGCGTTTTGTTCGTCTGCCTTAGCCTCTCGCAGCAACAGGAGACTCGTTACCTGATTCCGGCGGTTCCCGTACTCTTCCTTTACGCCGGCGCGGGGTATGCGCGGTGCACTCGAAGGCATGTTGCGATCGCGGCGACGGCAATCGCTCTCATTGCGTGCGGCTACCAGGTCGCACATCTGCAGTATTTCCGGGGAATGCAGGAGCTGGGCGAGCCGCAATTGCTGGCGTACTCCGAACGCACCCGCGAGGCAGCCGACTTCCTCCGCCCACAATTGCATGCGACGGACGTCGTGTACACCAGCAGCCTTTACCCGATCGTCGCCTGGTACAGCAAGGCCAACACGGTCGCGCTCTGGCCCTGGACGGACGAGTTCTACGCCGAATACCCCAAGAACATGAAGCGCGATGGGTATCTGGTGTTCTACAAAGGATTTGGCAAGGAGCCGAACCAAGATTGGCTCGACCACCGCCTGGAGTTCCGCAAGGTGAAGGAATTTCCCGACGTCACCATCTACGCTTACAGCATCCCGGTGCCGCTGCGCTCAGAACCGGAATCGGCTGAAGGCGCTGATCGCGTTGGTGCGGAACGCCCCGCTGGCGCCCGAAATCGCTAGGTTCAGGTACGAATAGCTGACTCCGAAACTGGTCTTCGGGGAAAGGTCGTAGCTGACCCCGGTGGTGGCAGAGCCATCGCGATGGAAACCAAGCTGGTTCACCGGCGTGGTGGAGAGGATGAAATACTCCTTGCCGAGCGTTCCATGGAAGCTGTAGTGGAACTTGCGGCCGAAGTTCCGGTTGTACGCGAGCTGTCCCGCGTGACGCACTAAACGGCGGGGCGTAAAGAAGCCGCTGGAAATCTCGTCGGTAAAACCTGAAAAGGAGAAGAGGTATCCGAGGGAGAGAGCATTGCCCTCGCCGCCCAGGACGCGCCGCATGATCGATGCGCCCCCGCCATTCTCCGCATTGTGGTCGCTGTATTCCCAGTGAAAGCCGTTCAGCACGATCGTCGTCTTGGAGTCGGGACGAAAACGAATGCCCACCGACGGACCCCACTTGGCAACATCGAACGGCACCGCGGTCGGGATGCCGTTGATCACTCGCCGCTGCAAATCGAAGTCCAGATTCAGCTTGCTGGTGGCAAACACCGTGAATCCGGCGCCGCCGATGAAGTCCACCGCGCCCGTGGACATGTGCGACATGCCACTGTCGCCACGAAGTTGCACATAGCGGTTGGCGCGATAGGACAGTCCGTATTCAAATTCCTGCGCCTTGGGCGAACCCGCAAACGGGGCGGAGGACGGAATCACCGCCAGGCTGACGAAGGAGCGCACCCTCGGCCCAGTGTTGAACGAGTACGTGGCCTTGGTCACAAACACGTGGAGTTGGCTCGAATCCAGTCCTGACCAGAAGTTCAGCGACAGTTCGGGACGCATCGCTCCCTGGACCACCTCGCGCAAGCCGCGCACTTCCCGGTTGTCGGGATCCACCAGGTCCAGTTGATCGAGCGTGGCCAAGGCAAGGTCGGGACGTCCCAGCGATTGCTGGACGCTGGCCCAGGCTACGCCGACGTCGGCTTTCTTCCCCGCTTCTTGCGCCAGGGGCCCCAGTATCTTCTCAGCCTCCGCGGCGCGGCCGCTCCAGGTCAGCACCTGCGCCTTCGCCAGCAGAGCTTCACGGTTGTGCGGATCTTCCGCGAGCACGGCATCGAACAACGCGATCGCTTGCGGGAACCTGCCGTTCCAGGCGGTTACCCGTGCCTGCTCCATCGCGATGTCCCGCTCCTTCGGAAATTGCTCGCGCAGGGCGGCATACTGTTTCAGCGACTCTGGATACTTCTTGTCCCAGCTCAACACGCGCGCGTAGCCAAGACGGACGTCCTTTGCGTTTTTCTCCAGCAACTTCTGGTATTCGCCTTCCGACTCGTTGTTTCTTCCGCTCCAGCTCAGTACGCGCGCCAACTCAAGCCGTATCGCGTCATCCTCGGGATGCGACGCGAGGTGTACCTGATAAATGGGAATCGCCAGCGCCAGTTGCTTGTTCCAGCTGTAATACTTGGCCAGCGTGAGGCGGTCCGAGTCGCGTGCGCCGCTCAGCTTCACCAGCCGCTCGTAGAGTGTGATCGCTTCCGGGAGTTTGCCTCCCGCCTGGTAGGAATCGCCCACACGGCGGAGTGCGTCAGCGTCATCCGGATCGGCTTCCAGCTTTATTTTTAACGCAGCAATCTCCGCCTCCGCGCTAACCGGGGCGGCGCGCGCGACAGAGACTTGAGCCGCGCGGGACTTTTCCAACTCATCCACCGATTTGCCGAAGGCTTCCACCTCCGTGCGCGACGGATATTTCTTCCGCAGTGTCTCGAGCGCGCTGCGAGCTTTTTCCAGGTCGCCTTTCCACAACCACACTTGGCCGATGCCGATGTCCGCATCCACGCTCTGCGGGTGTTTCGCTAATACGTCCTGGAAGCGCTGTACCGCCAGGTCGAATTGACTCGACCATGCCGCGACGCGCGCGAGTCCCAGCGCCGCATCCAGGGACTCAGGGTTTATTTTGAGCACTTCCTCGTACGCGCGCGTGGACTCGTCGAACTTTCCGCTCCACGCCAGCAGCTTCGCGATATCGAGGCTGATGGAGACGTTCTGCGGGTCGCGCGCCAATAGCTTGCGGTCAATTTCCACCGCGTCGACGAAATGCCGCGACCACTCGTATACCCGCGCAAGTCCCGCCAGCGCTTCCGCGTTGTCGGGATGCGAAGACAGGATTTCCTCGTAGGCGGACTGAGCTTCAGCAAACTTCGCCGCCCACGCCAGTTGCTGAGCGGTCGCCAGTTCCTTTTGCAGCGGTGACACTTCCGCGACAACCGGCAGCGTGCCTTGCTGTGGAGTACCGGGCGCCGCAACCGGGGCTCTTGACGCCGCGGAAGCTCGATCGCTTTCCGCTTTTGCGATAGCCTTCTTGACCGAGATCGCGTCCCCAGAGGCGGCATCCTTGCTGGTCAAGCCAGCCAGGGAACGTTTCGCCTCTTCCAGTTGGCCCATCCAGAGTTGGGCCTGGGCTTTGCCGATCAAGGCTTCCGGAAAGCGCGGCTTCAGGGCTAGAACGGTGTCAAAGCCTCGTATTGCTTCCGGCAGCTTGCCCTGCCACGCGCGCACGTGGGCCAGGCCGAGTTGGGCGTCGGCGTTCTTCGGGTCCATGCGCAACACCGCCATGAGTTCTTTGGCGGCCAGGTCCATTTTCCCGGCCCAGCCAAGCACGCGGCCCAGTTCGATGCGTGCGTCCGTCCGCGCCGGACTAATCACGATCAGCTTCCGGTAGTTTGCGATGGAATCGTCGAAAGACCTTTGCCAGCTCTGTGCGCGGGCCGCTCCGAGGAGAGCATCTTCGTTGTTGGGACTCGCGGCGAGCACCTTCTGGTATTCCGCAACCGCTTCCTTCTGGGCGCCCGTCCATGCCAGCAGGCGCGCATAGTCGAGCCGGGCGGCGGTATCGGCAGGGGCGAGAGAAACGGCGGTCCGCAGGTAATCGGCGGCCTGGCGGTAATCCCCGACCTTCTCGTAGTAGTTCGCAATGAGCTTGGCGGCCCGCGGGCTTTTGCGCTTCTCCAGCGTCTGGCGCAGCAGATAAATTGCCGCGTTGGGATCGCCGTTGGCCAAAAAGGATTGCGCGCGCTCGATCTCTCCCTTCACTTCGGGAGGTTCCGGAACATTCTGCGCTGCGGTTGACATCGCCAGCAGCAGTGCGATGCTGCAAACCAGGCGCGTCATTGCACTCCTCCCGCCGGTTTCCCATTGCCGGGAGCGCGCGTCGGATTCTTGTCCGCCGGGACGGTAATCCCGTCAGCCTTGTCCTGCGCCGTGAACCGCTGTTGGAGGGTTAGAAACGACTTCTTGAAATACGGTTCCGGCGACACGGCCTCCCAGCCTCTCCACGTGATCCGGAATGGGGTCGCCACATCCCCGTTGACTGCCGCGGGGAAAACTCCCGCCACGGTTGCCGAACGGAGGCCCTTTTGCGGGCCGGGACGGAGGGTAAACACGGCAACGTCCACGCCGCTTGAGGTGATGGAACGCAGGGTCGCTCGATCGTCGAACCCGAAAAATGCCTGCCGGCTCGACGGATCGGTCACCAGCAGCTTGCCCCATGCCAGCCGCACATAAATCGTGCTCTTCTTCGTGTCCGCGTACCACTCACCGAGCGAATCGAAATCCGGTGCGTCTGGATTACCGTTTCCGTACCGCATGGTGCTGCGGCTGTAACGTATGGGCTGAAACACAGAGCCATTGCGCGCGTAGCGCCGTCGGTTGGTCTCCACCGTGTAATCGACGAACCCGCCCTCGCCTTGCAGAATCGGATTGAAGCTGCGCCGGTATATCAGGTCATTCTCTTGCGGATTATTCGGCTTCGGAATGGCGCGGTATGGATAGTAGTCTTCCGCGATGAGCAGCTTGGCCGAGCCCGGATCGCTCAGGTCCAGGATGAAGTTGGCGCCGCCACTCAAGCGATATCCCCCCAACGGCAACTGCTTGAATCCGCTCAACCCGGGCAGTGTGTTCAGCGCAATTGCATAGGCCGCCTTGCCGAAATCCGGCTTGCCGAGCTTCTTGCAGTCCAGGCAGTCCAGCCGCAGGCGCAGATAAACATATGCCTCGTCGGACGCTGCCTTCACCTCGCGTACGTTGCGCGCGCCGTCGTAACCGTCTCCCACTGGA
>DATBZX010000146.1:0-3296 GCA_036512955.1 Terriglobales bacterium | reverse complement strand
ATTCGCCGATGCCGGAGTGAAACATTCTCGCCAACAATCCGAGAGAGGTTTCACTGTACAAACATTTCTGCGGCAGCGTGGGCATCGCCAGTGAATCACGAGTTCCCCTCCGTGCTCTGACGAGAGGCCGACCGCTGAAATGTTCTTCGGCACTCCACCACATTCACAAGACAACGGCAATGTGCGGTATTCCACTTTAGGTACTCCGTCTTCCGTCCATCAGCTTCGCAACCGGCGCTCCTAACCAACGTGGGTGGTGAAGGTGGTGCTCGTTTGAATTCTTTCAGGAGTCCGACAGCAGAACAATATCGGCACTCGTTAGGGATGGACGGATAACGATGGATATGGGAAAGAGCAAACTGGTAGTACCAGAAGACCCAAGCATCACCGTCGCCCGTTTTTGACCGACAATATGCTTTCACTGCTGTCCGGTAAAGTCCTTTGCGAAGTCTCAAAAATCCTTTGCCAGCTATAGAATAGCTGGTATTCGGCCCAAAAACGATTTGAACTGAAAACAGCCGTAATGGGCTGAACGGCTGACCCCGCATCTGCGGAACAATGGGGGATGAATGTCGGCCGAACCGTTTTCGCGCAACTGATCGCTCATCTCTCCCACATCGACTTCCAGAAGTGTGTGACCCGCTATGACGGCGATCAACACCACAGAAGTTTGTCTTGCTGGGATCAGTATCTGGCGATGGCCTTCGCTCAGTTCACTTACCGCGAGAGTCTCCGCGACATCGAGGCGTGCTTGGGGGCGATGAGCGGCAAACTCTACCACATGGGATTCCGCAGTCGGATTGCCCGCTCGACCTTGGCTGACGCCAACGAAACTCACAACTGGCGCATCTTCGCCGATTTCGCGCAGCACTTGGTCGGCGTTGCCAGACCACTTCATGTCGAGGATCCCATGGGCGTGGATCTGGACCACAGCCTCTACGCGCTCGATTCGACCACCATCGACCTCTGTCTCTCCTTGTTTCCGTGGGCGAAGTTTCGCCAGCACAAAGGCGCGGTAAAGATGCACACCCTGCTGGACCTGCACGGCAATATTCCCACGTTTATCCGCATTACCGACGGCAAGGTGCACGACGTCAACATCCTCGATGACATCTTGCCCGAGGCCGGCGCGTTCTACGTGATGGACCGGGGTTACATCGATTTCGAGCGCCTCTACGTGTTCACTCTTTCTTCGGCCTTCTTCGTCGTCCGCACCAAAGAGAACGTCGTGCTGCAGCGGCGCTACTCCCGTCCGGTCGACAAGTCTGTCGGCTTGCGGAGTGATCACACCGTGGTCTTGACTGCCATCGCATCAGCCAAGGCCTATCCGGAAGCCTTGCGGCGGGTGACCTATTTTGACGCTGAGACGAACCAGCGGTTGGGATTCCTGACCAACAACTTTGCGCTTCCGGCACTTACGATTACTCAAATCTACAAGTGCCGTTGGCAGGTCGAACTGTTCTTCGAGAACTCGACATGGTGCACTCCTTTGGATGTCATGGAATTTCGAGGATCAATTGCGCTGAATCGACCGTTGGTGGGGTCGCTGGATGGTTCCGTTCGGCCAGGCATCGCTCGACGTCCGCGCCTCGCAGTGTCCAGGGTGCGCCCACACAGGCCTGCGTCGCCGGCAACTGTTTCAACCGAATCAACCGCAAAACAGTGGTCGGTGTGACGCCGAGTGCGGCGGCACATTCACTGACCGACATCTCGTCGCGGGCCTGCCGCTCTCCCTCACGGTAGACGGGAATCGCGTGGTTGTTGCGCAGCGAGCAGATACGCTTCACAGTCCAGGCCTGTCCGTGTGCCGTACGGCGTTGATTCCGATTCAAAATCGAGGCGATGCGGGCGTCTGGTTCGATCCGCGCCAGGATGCGAACGATCTCCACGAGATCATCGTCGGTGACATACCGATGCCGACCGGTGCCAATCTTCTGGAACTCTACCTGCGTGTGATCCCCGCCTTGCCAATGCAATACGAGGCGTATTGTCTCACCTTCACACGTGGCGATGATCTCTTTCAAGGCGATGCGAAGGAGGCGTTTCTTGTGCTCTGGCAAACTTTGTGGATCATCCCAGAGTATGGGGAGATCCCGCGCGAAGGATAGGAGTTCCCGTTTCTGGGCGTCGGTGAGTGGATGCTTGCGACCTTCTTGCAACGTCGCCAGATCGGCTTCAACCTGCGCCTCCGCGGTCAGCGCTTGGTTCCAGCGGCGTTCTAGCTCCGCCGTCACAAGCCGATTCGCCGGATCCACCGCATCATACTGGCGCCGGGTGCGCGTCACTTCATAGCGCGCGTGCTCTAAGGCCAAAGCCTTCTGCTGAATCCGCTCGTCGCTGGCGCCTTGCAGGGACTCGATCGCCTCAATGGCCGCTTCGATGCCGAACGGCGCGAGGGATTGCATCAGTTGCTCCGACACTAAGCGGTCTGCACGGAGCCCGCCGAACATTACGCAACATGGGTGATCGCGATTGAGGAGATACCCCGAGCACTGATACCGAATCACGCGTGGACCGGGATATTGCGCCAGCAACTTGGCGCCACAATGACCACAGCGTAGCAGCCCAGCGAGCAGCGCCTCACCATGTTTGATCGGTCCGCGCACCGCGTTACCTCTCGCATTGTCGTTATGGGCAATCATCGTTTGATTGCTCTGATAGACATCCCAGCCAATGTAACCCTCATGGTGATCCAAGATCAACACTGCCCAGTCTTCTTGACGGCGCTGCACCTGTCGACGGACCCGCTTCTGCCCTTTCTCAAGCCGCACTATCGTCTTGCTGCGCCCATACGCGTATGCGCCGGCGTAGGCCGGATTCTTCAACACGCTGAGCACCGCGTGGTACCGAGCGGGCAGCCAGACGATCTCGCGCACCTCCTCTGGCCCGCGAACGACCGGCAACTGAATGTGCTGCTGATCCAGCCAGAAATAGACCTGCCGCACGCTGCCCAACTCCGCAAATTTTCGAAAGATCAAATCGACAGTGGCACTGACCCTGGCATCCGGATCTTTCTCGATGCGGTCGTCCGATCCTTTGACGTAGCCGATCGGGACCCGTCGAACCAAGGCGCCCCGCTGCGCCTTCTGCAGTAGCGCCGCGTGCGCACGCTCGCGGAAACTCGCGACTTCCATCTCGCTGATCGTGCCCTTCATGCCCAACAACAATCGGTCGTTCGTGAGTCTGGGGTCATACACGGCTTCGGCGTCGATCAGCAGCGCACCGACGACGCTGCAAAACTCCAGCAGGGTATGCCAGTCCCGGCCATTGCGCGCCAACCGCGACGCCTCAATGCT
>DATBZX010000145.1:0-9658 GCA_036512955.1 Terriglobales bacterium | reverse complement strand
GAAGAGGATGAGCCGAAATCATGCAGTTCTCCCCCAGGAATTCCCCGGGACCCACCAAGGTGATCGTGGCTTCTTTTCCGTCCGCGGAAGTCACAGTTACTCTCAGCCGTCCCGTCTGCACGAAAAAAATCGCATCGGCAGAGTCGCCTTGCGCGAACGCCGTCTCCTTCTTTTTCAGGTTGAGAATTTTCTTGCCCACCCCCACTCTGGCGAGAAAGGCCCTGGCATCGAAAACTGTATCGCCATTTGTTGGTTTTGGTTTGGGCGTGGAAAGCCCGAAAGACTTTGCAATTTTGCCCGTGCGAGACTTTTCGGATCGCACCGAATTAGCCGATGGCACTCTACTGGTTGGAGGGTCCTGACTGCGGGTTGGAATGCCCCTGGTGCTCATTTGATACCTCCGAGAGACCGATTTCTACACGCCAACATGCCACATCGGAAAAGCAGTGCGTCAACCAAGGTGCTGGT
Organism: Terriglobales bacterium; assembly: GCA_036512955.1. GTDB lineage: Bacteria > Acidobacteriota > Terriglobia > Terriglobales > Acidobacteriaceae > DASRAA01. Next base: position 9,190 of record DATBZX010000145.1, on the reverse strand, counting down.
CGCGATGAAAATGGCGCCGATTTCCGGAGTGGATCCAGCGAACGCCTGATGTGCTCATTGCTGTCGTCTCATGCATTGCCAGTTTGTTCATGCTCCAGCAGCAGGCGTAATTCAGCGACCTGCTTGCGCCGCTCCGTCAGCTCCACCACTGATGCGAAGGTGTGGAACAGCACAACTCTTCGAAGATGCGAAACCCTTAATGTGAATACTGCACCCAGAATCCGGGTGGTCCATAGGGCGGTGGGGGATAGCCGAAGACTATACCGAACGGCGAAGTCCGAACACCTAGCCGTTGGTCGCGAACATTGGCCCAGTCATCAAATCCGTCGGGCGCCGGCGCCTTCTCCGAGGTGTGCTGCATTGAAGTCTTGTTTTGAAACCGCACCTGCTGGCCGGCATTTACTGTTACGGAATTGCCTGCACCAGTCGCGGCAACAGCGCCTCGCCGCACCGTTACCCATGTTTGGTCCTGAGTGGGGATAACATTGACCCGGTAAACTCCCGGCTTCATTACGGTCAGCGTGGCATTGGGAGTATCAATCTCAAAAATTTCCCCTGGCATGAGGTATCTAACCGTAAGACTCGCGACGCCTTGATTAACCCCAAATTGGGACGGTGCCTCGATTTACCGTAGTGAGGGTAACGTCGTCTCCGACCTCATTCGAATGAATCCGTCTGCTACGTTCAGTTCAGCTCGCGAGTCTTTATCTGCCCAAATACAAACCGGGGGCTGCAAAGGCTGATTAACCTCGGCTGCAACCCAGTCGCTACTTTCGCACGGAGCTTGCGACACCTGTCCCGACATATACTGCAAGCGAGCTATTCTTTCCGGGGTGTTGTTAGGGTAACCCCTGGTTTGTCCAACTAGCGAACCAGCGGTCACTAACAGGAGAAGTACAACAGAAAGACGCTTCAGTCCAGTCTTCATCGCCATCTCATCTCCGGCATCGTCTACTTTTTAGTTAACTGCAGGCGGGCCTGCCCGATTTTCGCTTTACCCAAGGTAGCGCCGCCCGAACTTGAGACACTGATGGAGCGGCTCGGCTCAAAGGCCACGACCGGAGTCGTGGGCGTGCACCTTATTAGCTTGCCGTTCGGTTAGCGGCGTCCGCCGCCATGCCCACCGCCACGGCTGAAACCACGTGCTGCACCGTGAAATCCACCAGCGGTGCTGCCATGGTAGCCGCCACCTGGACCGCCTGCATAACTGCGTCCACCGTAAGCTGCGTGGTAGTAGCCTCGACGGTAATATCCAGGACCATAGCCTCCGCGGCCGTAATATCCTCCATACCACGACCCGGCGCCCAGGAACATTCCACCGACAAACCAGTTAGGCCCGTAGTAGCCGTAAGGCGCACAGGCGTATGGTGCATATCCGTAGTAGCCGTAGGCGCATACTGGCGGTCCGGCGACATATCCCGGTCCGAATCCGATCCCAACGCTGACCTGGGCTTGGGAGTAGGCCAACGGAATCATTAAAACTGCCAGCAAGACCACATACTTTAGACAACGCATATCTTCTTCCCTCTGCCCCAGATCCACCACTATCAATCTGGAGGCACCTGTTCATTCAAACGCGGAATCGGAAAGAAAGTTGCAAAGCTCGAGGTGGCTGAATTTAGCCATCCTCTCTGGAATCAATTGTTTGCGAGGCACGATGAACATTTATCACTTCCGCTCCAGGTATCTCGATTGGTTTCATTTCGGAACTGGCCCATCCTGGTTGAACCGATTTCTGCTTGCCGCCTCGCCCAGCGATACACTCGTCAGTTTCGCAGGGCTACGGCGAATCCAAGCACCGACGGAACAGCCGCCAGCCATCGCCAACGCGACGCACCTGCTGTTTACTGAACTGCTGGACAAGCCGAGGGGTATGAACCGCCTAAGACGGTTACGCGAAATGTCACTGTGACAGCGGACTCAGCTTCTCAGCAGCGGCATCGCACGCAAGCGCTCTCCGCTCGCTGCAAAAATGGCATTCGCTATCGCTGGTGCGACGCCGACGATCGGAGTCTCGCCCGCGCCCGCAGAGGGTTGATCTTTGCGGTCGACGAGCACGACGTCAATCTCGGGCTTATCGCTGAATCGTGGTACATGATATTGCGAGAACTGCGCGTTCAAGATGTGGCCGTTCTCAAAGCGCACCTTTTCTAACAGAGCGCCGCCGATGCCCATCATGATTGAACCTTCAATCTGGTTCCTCAGTCCGTTGGGATTGACGATCGCGCCGCACTCGAAGGCTTCCACGATTCGAACAACCTTCACGCTTTTTCCCTGGCCAACTTCAACTTCGGCAATCGTTGCGATGTGCCCGCCCTTTTCGAAGCCACCCGCGATTCCGAAGCCGTGGTTTGCACGGGACTTCTGCTTGCCCCAACCGGCCTTCTCCGCGACAGCTTCAAAGACAGCACGAAGTCGGTCGTCGGTCGTGTTCTTCAGACGGAATTGCAGCGGGTCCATATTCACGGCGTGCGCTACCTCGTCCATGTGAGACTCTCTGGCAAAATGATTGGCCGTGGCTGCCAGTCCCCGATACGAACCCTGCCGCAGCGGTGGTTGGTCTGCTGGGTGAAACTGAATGACCTTGTTCGCAATGTTGTACGGGACTCCAATGCCCGCTGGGCCCGAGTTGTAGTTGTGATATTCCCATGCCGTCAAAGTTCCATCACGCTTGGCCCCGCTCGCAATCTCGAACACACCGGCTGGCCGAAAGTAGGCCCAGGTGAACTCTTCCTCGCGGGTCCAGACGACCTTGACCGGTTTACCTGCCGCCTTAGCCAGACGCGCTGCTTCCACGGCGGCGTCACCCGTATGTTTTCCACCATAGGCTGAGCCGGTATCTGGCATCAGTACATGGACGTTCTGTGGTGAGATGCGAAACGCCGCTGCAAGTTCATCACGGACTGCGAACGGGCGCTGTGTCCCGGTCCAAACTGTTAGTTTGTCGCCCTGCCACTCCGCTACAGCGCCGCGTGGTTCCAGCGGCGCGTGCTGAATATAGGCCACCGTGTAGGTCTGCGAAACTTTGACATCAGCCGCTGCCATGGCGTCAGTAACAGAACCGGAGATTTCCGCAGGCTCCGCCTTCTGTCTGTCGGCATTCGCTTTGAGGTATGAGAACAACTCACGGTTCGAGATTTGCTGGGGCACTTTCCATTCTGCCTTCAGTCCGTCAAGCGCCTGCTTGGCCGACCAAAGATCCGTTGCCGCAACTCCCACGAAGTTTCCGTCATGTACCACTGTGACGCCCGTCAATTTCTTCGTGGCGGATTCATCCAGCGACGTCAATGTTGCGTTGAATCCGGCCGGCCTCAGGACCTTTCCGTAAAGCATGCCCGGGAGGTTGATGTCGGACGCGTACTGATGCTTTCCGGTTACAAAGCTCGCGCCATCGACTTTGGGAACTGCCTGGCCAGCGACCTTCCACTCTGGTGCTGGAGTAAACGGTGGATTGCCATCGATGACCTTTACCAGGTTCTGACCGTGCGTCAGCTCTCCATAGCTTCGCGACTGACTAGTCTTCGGATTGGCAACTTTGCCATCTGCTGCGACGAGAGTGGACGGATCGACCTGCCACTCCTTCGCTGCCATGCTCACCATCAGGTCGCGGGCCGCGACTGCCATGGTGCGCAACTGCGGACCCATGGTCGGAGTGGTGCGGCTGCCGAACGTGCCCGCATCCCATGGCACCCGGTCTGTGTCGCCCATAATCAAGGAAATGGATTCCAAGGAAGTACGCAACTCTTCAGCCACCTGCTGTGCCAGGGAGGTGCGAATGTTCTGACCCACCTCGACTTTGCCTGTGAACACAGTAGTGTGGCCGTCTTCCGCGATGTGGAGCCAGGCTGCGACGTCCTTCGGCAACTCGTGCGAACCGCGCATCCGACCTGACTCCTGCGCGATTTGCCGCCCTGCGCTTGCACAGATGAGAATGCCTCCACCAAACAGCTTCAGAAAATTCCGGCGGTCCAGCTCAAACAAATGCCGACCTCCATCGACTTCCTGCTGCTGAGTCTCCTGCTCAAGTTGTAAGTCGCGATTTGAACTCATGGCATTACTTCTTTTGGCCAGTCTGCGCTGCTGCGCGCACGGCAGACAGGATGCGCGGATAGGTCCCGCAACGACAGATGTTGCCGTTCAACGCATGAGCAATTTCTTCATTGCTGGGATTCTTGTTGTTGCTGAGTAGCGCGACCGCCGAGAGAATCATCCCGGATGTGCAATATCCACACTGAAACGCTTCTTCGTGAAGGAACGCGCGCTGCACCGCGTTCAATGCGCCGTTCTCCGCTAGACCCTCAATCGTTGTGACTTCCTTTCCTGCCGCAGCAGACAGGGATGTGAGACACGACCTCACTGCTTTTCCTGCCAGCAGAACGGTACAAGCTCCGCATTGACCTTCACCACATCCGTACTTGGTGCCGGTCAACTGGAGATGATCGCGCAACACCCACAACAAGGGCTGTTCCGCAGAAGCAGTGACTTGACGCTGCTTGCCGTTCACCGTAAGAACTACCGAATCCATACCGTCTCCGGGAAAGTGGCCGATCAAATTATAGGCCGGTCAGGGCGACGAGCGGGACCGCAGCTCAAGTCAGGACGCAATTGGCGGGATCAACCTCTCCCTGCGTCAGCAGGCGACCTGCTCGCGAGGCGGGGAAGTCGGGTTGCGGCACTCGAGGCAGGTTCTTCCTGGCTCCATGCTCAACGTTGGCCTCTGCGTGTCTCCCCCAAGAACGGGGCCGTACCGAGAGCCGGCGGTATGACCACCAGGCCACTACAATCTAACCGGAGGCGACATGGCGAAAGGGTGGAGTTCGAGGCGAGGGAAACGGAAGGAAATTCCGATGTCCGAGGAGTTGGCCCAAGCCATGAACCAGCAGCTGCAGATGTTTCGGAAGAAGTTTGGTCGAGACCCTGGACCAGAAGATCCTATCTTCTTTGACCCAGACGCAGACACCCCTGTTCCAATGCCGCTCGAGAAGATAGGCGCGGGGTGGAATGAAGTTCTCCAGAAGGCTGGTGAACTGGGGATGGATCCTGCCATTATCTACGCGATGCGAAAGACCGGGCGCATGGTTACGGAGCAGAATATGCAGTATCTTGAGCCGGAAGAGCTCCAGGAGTGGGAGGATGCCGTCGAGGATTACCACAGTCTGGTGAAGTCCGGGAAGCTGCAGTAAGGGGGACGTGAATCAGGCCAAGCCGCCCGTCCTGAACCCCTTCCAACACTTTCCTGTGATAACCCAGGCAGCAGACCCTGGCCATCTCGATCAATCAAACTCCGAAGTGTGAAACGGCCACTTATTCGGGCAAGTAATAATTGCGTTGTCCCTTTTCTTCCGACCAGCGGGCAGTGAACTTACCTTCCGCGACCATTGGATCCAGCATGAACGACACATGCCCCTTTAGGGGGTCGAGCCAGGGCTCAGAGCTGACTTCGTCACCCGCCCAAATCCCCGACTCAATCAAACGCGCCGCTATTACCTGTACAAAACCGACAGGATACCCAAGAAACGTCGCTACGCGGTCGGTATAGGGTCCGACCATGTAGGACGCCAGCAGAACCATTGCTGCCCGAAAGGTGTAGCTGTCCTCTGCCAGTTCTTCGTCCATGGCCCAGACGTCGCTCTTCAAGGATTGCAGGGCGGCTTGCTTGATCGGCTCGATGCCATGTTCCCATGCCAATTCCCAATTCGTGTCACTGCTTGCCACGGCGAGAAGATTCTCGGCGTCTGCATTTACGGTAACGCGAAACTCAGTACGCTCGATCGAGCGCAATGCGTCGATGTTGGAGACTCGCAAGACCAGCTCAACTTCAGCCGGAAGCGTGATTTCACACTTGCCGTGCTGCTCAAGCTGGGCAGCAACCCGCTGCAACTGCTCTGAAGAGACGGCGACTTCCCTTACAGCAGCGGAGGCAATCCCGGGTAAGTGAATTCCGTCTACGCAGTCGGAAACAGCCTTCTCAATTGCGGTACGTATTTCATTTAAGTCCATCAATTTCCTCGTTTCTGTCTTCGTAAGCGCGGAACGTCATGCGTACGACCGGGCCTTCCGCCGGCCGTCACGGTGGTCGTTGGCGCGTCTTTTCGAGTCCTCGCGCAAGGTTTTTCGCTTGGCGCGGTCCTAAAAATCCGTTGTTTAGAGGGCGCTGAGAGAAGGTGCATATTCGGGTGCATGAATCGTTGCCGAAATGCACAATTTCACCCGAACAGGAAGACTTATGGTGGGGCTAAACGACTGATTCCGAGCAACAGGAGCGGGGCGAGGGAATTTGCTAAACCGTTGTACGGTCAAAAGCTGTACCGGGGGTTCGAATCCCCCCCTCTCCGCCATGTCAACCTAATTCTTCCCGTATTCCTGCAAGATCGTGATTCCCCAAGGGTTTGAGGGGTGTCGCGTTTTTCTCTGGGGTCTCCCCAGTCTCCCCATTTCCCGCTGTTCTCCACATTTTTCGAGCTAAATCGAGCTAAATCCTGCCGACGCTTCGAAACGTTGGGCGCAATTTGGCGGATGTACGCTTTGACCAACGATTTGAAATGGGGAGTAAGTAGGGGGTTTCACATTCCCAATCAAACGGCGTCAAAAGCCCGAGGTCGAGATGCCGAGGCGAGTGAATGTAGGAATTACGGACATTACCAACGGCCAGCGACAAGTGCTGAAATTCGAGGTCACAGTATCTGGTGACGCCGCGCACCGCCTCCCTTTACGAAAGGCCACAGAATCGATTTCGGGTTGGAGGTCGCAGGACAAAAGAGTGTCCGATGATCGTCCCCGAGCGTCCAGCCTCGATTCCGACGACGTTTCGTATCTGCTAGAACACGCCAATCGGTGTACGGAGCCTCACCATGAATATCTATTCATATGTTGTCGCGCATGACACGGGCTTCGCGCCGAACCCCTTCCACGGCTACTGCACACTGGCGTGTTGCAAGCCACAAATCCGAAGCTGTGCAGCAAAGGGAGATTGGGTCGTTGGACTCACCCCAAAGTCTGCTGGAAACCGCATCGTTTACCTCATGCGTGTAGATGATGTGATGGAGTCTTTCAGCGAGTACTGGTTTGATCCCCGATTCAAGGCCAAAAAACCAACCTATACGGGAGGAATCCGAAGGAAGTGCGGCGACAATATCTACGAGCCATTGGCTTCTGGCGGCTACCGTCAACTCCGCTCAGCGCACTCGGACGGTGACGCTGAAAATGAGGACAACAAGGCACACGATCTCGGCGGGAAGCGTGTTCTTGTCTCTGAGACTTTCGCATACTTCGGCTGCAAAGCACTGCCGTTGCCGCCCGAACTCCAGTCCTTGATGGTGAAGCGCGGTCATCGCTCTCGATTCTCCGACGCAGTCAAGGCTGAGTTCATCAGGTTCGCTGGGAGCGTCGGATTCGGCGTACACGGCGCACCTCGGCGATGGCCGAATGGCGACGATTCGTGGAGGCAGGGCTGCGGGTGGAAGCCGAGAAAGAGAAAATGAAGATTATTCTCAGCCGAAAGGGATTCGACTCCGCGTCAGGTGGCGTTCCCAGCCCTATCTTCCCTGACGGCACAATGATGTCGCTGCCGATTCCCGACAAGCTGTCTCTCATAGCGTATAAGGATGTCGCTGGCAACCGCTGGCTGAGCATGGGAGAAGCAGTGTCGCAGTTGGCAGGAATTCCAGACACGCACCGTGCCCATCTTGATCCCGACCTCGTTCCTGAAAGCCTCCCAAGGGAAAAGGGCTGGCGACCCATTTTCGGACAGTGTGACGCTGCCGAGGGTCATCTCAGACGACAAGGTGTCGGCAAGGGGGACATCTTCCTGTTCTTCGGACTGTTCCGCAAGGTCGAAAAAGCGGGTTCCGGATGGCGATATGTGCGAAACAGCAATCCAGTACACAGCTTGTTCGGCTGGCTGCAAATCGCTGACCGTGTCCCAGTTTCAGCTTGGCCAACCTCTGACCGCTGGGCTCTGTACCATCCTCACTTTGCAAGAGAGCCGCACCAAAGCAACGTCATCTACACGGCAACAGAGCAGCTAACGTTGGCATCCTCGAACTTCAAGGGAGTTGCTGGCGCTGGGACGTTCAAGCGGTTTGCGCCGATACTTTGCTTGACTGCCCCGCATTCCAAGCACCCCAGTCGCTGGCTTCTGCCCAAGTGGTGTTTCCCTGATGGGCGTGAGTCTGCGCTCAGCTATCACCGCGACCCGGCTAGATGGGAAAAGACAGACGGCGGGACGTTTCTGTCATCCGTGTCTCGGGGGCAGGAATTTGTGCTCGATTGCGACCACTATCCCGAGGCGGTGGAGGCGGTGAAGAAATTAGTAAGCACCGCCTGACCAGTTCTGCGCTCCTTCATTGGCCAAAGGCGAACGCTGCGCTCTGGATTCCCTCCGCAGATACCGCAGCCACGGAATCCCCCTATGCGTCGATTTGGCAACCGATCCCTGAACATCGAACTGGAACACAGATTTCGCCGTCGCCCGATCTGGGAAACGGCTCATGATTTTCAGCCACACAAGTTCATTTCATCCGCACCAAGAAGTATCGTTGGGGCTATTCTGGTCAGGTCTCGCAAACTTCGAGGGACATGGAATTCATGACCCTCACCGCTCCTTGGTTTTTCCATCCGTCGTCTGACATGGAGGTCATGATGGCATTCTGTTCCGCTTGTGGTACGCAGATGGCCGACAACTCGGCGTTCTGTCCGAAGTGCGGTAAAGCCAGCGACACTGGCATTTCCCCAGTTCCTGCTTCCACCAGCACGAGCGCAGCCTCTGGTTCGCTTCCCATGGCCGAGAACGTGGCGGGAATGCTGGCCTATTTCACCATCATTCCAGCGATTCTCTTTTTGCTGATCGAGCCCTTCAATCGCAACCGCTTCGTTCGCTTCCATGCTTTCCAGTGTCTGTTTACCTGTGGCGCACTGATCGTGCTGCAGATTGTGCTGTCGATCTTCAGCCACATTCTGCCTTTTCTGATGTTCGGCATTTGGAGCCTGTTGGGTCTGGCTGAGTTGGCGCTGTGGATTCTACTGGTGATCAAGGCTTACCAGCACGAAATGTTCAAGCTGCCCATCGTGGGCGACATGGCGGAAAAACAGGCTGGTGCGTAGGCCGACACTTGCGCTGAGAAATGTAACAGCGCCTTCAAAAGGAAACCCCAGCTACAATCAAATTTGACATCTCCCCGCCATACGTGTG
>DATBZX010000144.1:0-3197 GCA_036512955.1 Terriglobales bacterium | reverse complement strand
CGGTCAGAGCGTCGTGACGGTGCGCCAGGACCCCACTGAGCCGAAACGTTATCTGTCGCTGATGCGCTGGGGGCTGATCCCCGTCTGGGCCAAGGACGCCAAGATTGGCTACAAGATGATCAACGCGCGCAGCGAAACCGCAGCCGACAAACCCGCCTTCCGCGATGCGCTCAAGTCCCGCCGCTGCCTCATCGCTGCCGACGGCTTCTACGAATGGAAAAAACTGGGCAAACAGAAACAGCCCTATTGCTTCACCCTGCTGGACGACGGCATCTTCGCCTTCGCGGGGATTTGGGACCGCTGGAAGTCACCGGAAGGCAAGCTCGTCGAGACCTGCTCCATCCTGACCACCTCGCCCAATGATCTGGTGCGCGACGTCCACGACCGCATGCCCGTGGTCCTTCCGCCCGACGCATACGAATTGTGGCTCGACCCGGGATTCACCAAACGTGAAGGCATCGTCGAACTGCTCCAGCCGCTGCCGCCAAACGCGATGAAGAAGTACCCGGTAAGTACGCGCGTGAACACCGTCAAGAACGACGATCCCGAATGCGCCGCTCCGTCGCCGCCCGTGTCGCTGTTTGCGTAGTGCGCTGGAACCAGGCGCCCGTGATCCCGCGAAGCGGGAGAAGGATCCTTCGCCCGTTTCGCCCATTTCTGTTCTGCGCGTATAAGCCAGCTTTTCCCGGAAAGAACCGAGCAAGAATTCTGCCTTGCCGGCAGGTTGTAGTTCTCGAATCAGAAGCCGGTCCCGTCAGCCGGCACAAGGCTGGGCAACGTGTTGACCGTGGCGAACCAACATGAATCGCATCAACATAGATCATCTGACCGAAGCTGAACTCGTAGATTTGAATCATCGCATCGTGCAGCGCCTCAGACTCATGACTCAAGTGCACGCCCACAAAGCCATGCTGGAATTCCGCATCGGCGATTGGGTTACATTCGAACCTGACGCTGGAACTCCCGTGGTCGGAATCCTGACTCGCTATAACAAGAAGTCCGTTACCGTGATCACGGACGACGGACATCGGTGGAACGTGTCTCCGCGTTTCTTGCGGCTAGCTGAATCAACTCATGAGGCAGAAAAGGTACAAGAAGGCACCCATCCGAGCGGTGTGATTCCGTTCAAGCAGAAATAGACGACTGCGACGCGGCAACTCGTTATCAAGCCGCTCGCCCGTGAACGAATACCCCAACGAGCTTGAACAAGCTGAATATCCTGGTGCGCCCCGAGGGCGCTTCGACTTTCTCGGCGGCAGCTTATACTCCTATTGCCATGGACCCGTATTTGCAGCTTATCCCCGCCTTGCGACGCTATTGGGGATATGACACTTTTCGTCCGCTGCAAGAGCGTGTCGTGAAAAGCCTGTTGGGCAGGCATGACGTTTGCGTCGTGATGCCCACCGGCGGGGGCAAGTCGCTGTGCTACCAATTGCCTGCCGCTATTTGCGAGTCGCAGACCGTGGTTGTGGTGTCGCCGCTGATCGCGCTGATGCAGGACCAGGTCGCGCAACTGGCGGCGATGGGAATTCCCGCGGCGTTCCTGAACAGTTCACAGGCGAGCGGCGAGCAAGCTGCAGTGAAGCTGCGGGCCACGAGCGGCGAACTTCGCTTGCTGTATCTCTCGCCGGAGCGATTGGCGGGACCAGACGTTCTTCGGTGGCTCGGAAAAGTTCCGGTGAACTATTTCGCCATTGATGAGGCGCATTGTATCTCGGAGTGGGGGCATGAGTTCCGCCCGGACTACCGGCAACTGAAGCGATTGCGGGAGCATTTTCCTGGGAACCCAATCGCGGCCTTCACGGCCAGTGCGACACGGCGCGTCCGGCACGACATCATTGAGCAACTCGGACTGCGCGATCCGGACAAGTATATTGCGAGCTTTCACCGGCCCAATCTGCGCTATTGGGTCAAGCAGTGCTCCAGCGAGTACGAACAGATGCAGCAACTGACGGCGGCTCTGCGCGCGCATACCGCTGGGAACGTGATCGTCTATGCTCCGACCATCAAACGGGTAGAGCACACAGCCGACGAACTGACGGCGTTGGGAATCCCTGCCATTGCTTATCACGCCAAGCTTTCCGCGGATGTGCGGCGCCAGAACCAGGAGCGCTGGATGGCGGATGAAGTGCGCGTCCTGGTGGGAACGATCGCCTTCGGGCTGGGCATCAACAAGGCCACCGTGCGCGCCGTCATTCATTTGGCCCTGCCGAAATCCATCGAGCAGTATTACCAGGAAGCGGGGCGCGCGGGGCGCGATGGCCTCCCTGCCGATTGCCTCCTGCTGTGGCAACCACGCGATTCCGGGCTGCACGCTCACTTCATCGGCCAGATCATGGATCCTGCCGAGAAGGAACGATCCTGGCAGCGATATCACGAGATCCAAAGGTTTGTGTCGCAGCCACAGTGCCGGCACCGGCAGATCTGTCTGCATTTTGGCGAGAAGCCACGGTGGAACCGTTGCGACGCTTGCGATGTCTGCCGCGACGTCCCCGAATGGATGAATGCTAGTGTTCCCTCACCGGGACGGCGCAGAGCTTCCGGTGTTGCGATTCCTGTTGCATCGGGCCCACTAGTTGACGATGAGCTTCGCCAGCATCTGCGGGAGTGGCGGCGGGAGACGGCAACAAGGCAGAAAGTGCCCGCGTTCATCGTGCTGCACGACACTACGTTGGACGCACTATGCCGCGCACGCCCAGCGACATTCGCCGAACTTCGTGCGGTCCCCGGGATCGGCGAGCGCAAGCTGGAAACCTATGGCCGCGGCTTACTGCAAGTGATTGCCTGCTACCGCGCGGGTGCGAGAGCCACGCTGAAGCCTGCCGTCATTTCGCCCGCGGAGAAATCTGGCGTGCCCTAGAGGACGATTTTAGAACTCCAGCTGAAACGGCGAGGTCGTCCCTCTCGTTGGCAACGGAACGCGCATCCCTTTTGCGGCCGTTCACGCTGCCGCTACGGTAGTGGCGGATATGCTTTCGACGAAACCGTGAAGTAAAAGAGGGAGAAGGGACTTTCTGGCGCGCCCGGAGAGATTCGAACTCCCGACCTATTGCTCCGGAGGACTCGCCGCACGAAGAACCAACAACTTAGCGCGGTTTGCACGGAGTAGTATTCGCTAGTGTTAATGCGGGTTTTCGTAGGCGACTCGTTCCCTCGTACAAGCGTAACCAAGCTGCCACTGGGCACAAAATTGGGCA
>DATBZX010000143.1:0-2755 GCA_036512955.1 Terriglobales bacterium | reverse complement strand
CCACCGAGCTCGACCTTCTTCACATCGATCGGGGTGGGCGGGGCTGGCTTGGTGGCCTGCGCATGTGAAGCCGTCGCTATCCCCATGAAAAATGTGAGACTCACGATGAACGATGTCTTTAGCGCAGAGGTACTCATGTTTGCTGGCGTCCGCTACTAATCGATACGTTACATTGCCACTCGCCTCGTGACTGCTCAGCTCAGGTCTGACCGCAAAGATCATGCAGGGATGGACGCGATCTTTCCTGGTCCAACACACCCGCCTGTCCGGAAGGGACAGGGCAATCGGGCCAGCCTTGGTCGGCCAACACAGTCACGCGATCTTGCGGGCTTTCGTTGACGTCTTTCGCGCGACCCGTGGCTTTTTCCGAGCTGCTGTGGTTTTTCTCTTTTTTCGTGTCGCTTCAATTGGGGATGGCAATTCCAGTTCGGGCTGTTTCGCCGTGCGATGGTGGCCATGGCGCAGCGGCTGGATGCGCGCAGCTTCTACTTCCATACGCAGCTGATCGTCTTTGCTTTTTTGGCGCTCGTCCTCAAGGTATGCCGGAATCGTCTTCGTTGTCATGGCCAGAGTGTGGCAGAACTAGCGCCCTCCAATCTGTCCAATTTTGGCCACTCGGTGACAATTCATCGACTGCCTCGAAGAGGTGGCTGGGTGGGAAGAGTTTGTCAGGCAAACGTCAACGAACTAGCTACGCTATCATTAGGCCGCCTCAGTCCTCGGTCACCGAGGGTTAGCGTCCTACAGGAACCTTTTCCGGACGGCCGCGCAGGTAAGGGATCGTCCGTTCCAAAGCCGTTTCGCCGTATCGCACCCAACGTGGAATCGGACGCGGCGTCAGCGCCAGCATGTTGGATAAGTGACATAAGGACGGATGCAAATCCGCGACCAGCTTGACGAACGCTGTGAGCGGCACAGCCAGCAGCAAGCCCATCACACCCCACAACCAGCCCCAGAAGAGAATCCCAACCGTCGCCGCCACCGGCCCGATACTCACGCGAGTGGCAATAAATTTCGGAATAAGAAGATTCGCGGACACGACATGCAGGAAGAGGATCGTCAGAGTGATGACGATATATGGTCCCGGTGTGTTGAACTGAAGGATGGCCGCTGCAAGAGGAAGCGCAAGCGAAAAGATCAGCCCGAGGAATGGCAGCAGATTCAAGAGCCCGCTGGCGATTCCGAGAGGTATGGCGCCTTTCATGCCAATACCCCACAACATGAGCGTGGTCGCCACGGCCATCACGGAGCCGACGATAAGGTTGCCGGCTACGAAGCCGCGAATCATCTGGTTCAGATTCGTGACGAATCGAGCCGTGTCTATCCTCGAGCTGAAGAGGGCATTCAGTCGGATGACCATTTGGTCCTTGGTGCAGAGCATGAAAAACGTTAGAAATGGAACCACGCCGGCAATAATCAGCGCTCCCCACACAGATCCCACACCGCGCACCAGATAAGCAGGCCAGCTTGGCGATTCCTGCAACCGAACCTCGGGGACTTTTTTGGTGGCATGCACGTCGTTGGTAAGGTTTCCGGCACTTTGCTGAACTTTTTGGATCTTCCGGCTAATTGGCTCAATGGTTTGCTGAATCTTCGAGGTGTACACTGGAAGTTCTTCCGCAAAGGTCATCGCTCTTCCGTAAAGCTCGTGACCCAGCAGCCCGATTAGACCCATGCCTGCGAGCACAATGCCCGCCGCGGCCACACCGCGCGGCAGATGCAGTTTCTCCAGTATGACCACCACGGGGTCAAACAGGATCGCGAGAAATCCCGCCAGGACAACCGTGATGCAAATCGAGCTCGCGTAGTAGCCGAACACCGTCAGCAAGCCCGCCACTAATATGAAGAGTAGAGTCGCGATTCTGCCAAGCAGCTTATCGGTCGAAGACGGCAGCGCCATTTCCACCACGCGCACCTGACTTTGTTCGGCAACCGCGCTCTTATTCGTAACCTGATCAGACATACGTTTTCTGGGCGTAAATGCGCCGTTGGCTGGAGACAGGAAATATTGACCGGAACTTCCGTTTTTAGCTTTCCGGCCAACTGATGAATGTACTTTACTTCATGTCTTCTTTAGCCTCGGCGACACGTGCCTGTCGGCCTGCTTCTGATAAAGCGTTCATGAATGGCACTGCGCTTTTGGGAGTCGAGGCACGGCCGTCGCTATTTTGGAGACTGCGGCAACTCGATGACTTCTTCTTGGACAAGGAGAACAAGTTAACGATACCGAGAACAAGTTAACGGTAATGACCCGCGGATTGAGCTGTCTGTTCAAAAACGCTCACATCAAATAACCTTCTGGGCGATCGAGGATCGCCGTGATTGCACCCGTACGATGCCGGCCTTCGAACGCCGCCTGCCGCACGCGAGGGGTTAAGCAAACAGTCCCTTCGGATCTATCGAGGGAGCGTTGAGCTCAGCCAATCCGGGCTTACATCTACTCACGCCCTGCACCGCCCAACCCTCCGGAGAATCCGGACGTTCCGGTGCGCGAGCCCAACCCCGCCGACCTCGCGCAAATCTGATTGGAGAGTGTTCCAACTCCGGTCCCCCTCCCGGGGCCCTGTCGTTTCCGCCATGTACAGCCGCCGCAACTCGTCGCCCGTGCTCGATCGTCGCGACTGATCATGAACACGATCACTGCGGCGGAAGGCCGCGCTGATTTCTGGACGCCTTACGCGGCGGCCGCGGGCCGAGCTGCACCGTTCTTGACCGTCGTTGCCAAGAGCTATGTGTGCGCAAGCGGTAAAGGTGG
>DATBZX010000142.1:0-32321 GCA_036512955.1 Terriglobales bacterium | reverse complement strand
GAGCGCATCCGTGTACCGCTGCTGCTCCTTCCTTGCGGCCTCCGCCGCTCGCTCTTCGGTCTCCGTCATACGTTGATATTCCTTCTCCTTGGCCTCTGCGGCCCGTTCCTCCCGCTTCTCCCTCCGTTCGATGCTGGCCTGCGTAATCTGGAAAATTAGAGTGCCCGCGAGAATCATGGTAGTTGCGAGAGGTATGTAGCTCACCAATATCTCGCTCCAGCGGTGGTTGTGTTTCGATTCCTCCAGTTCCTGTTTCAGCTTCTCGCGTTCCATGGCGAGTTTGTCGGCGTTCGCTGCCTCATGCTCCAATGCAGCAGCCTTCTCCAGCAACGCTGCTCCCTTAGCCACATCATCGGGAGAACCGCCGGCGATCAACTTTTCCGCGGCCGCACGAATGGCGGCGACGTTCCGCTGGACATCGGGCTCCGCGGCGCTGAGCCCCAATCCCATCGCACCAACTCCGAGCAGCAAACAAGCGTAGAAAAGCAGACGCTTCATCCACGTCCTCCGAGGATATTGTCGCGCCAGTATACTCTCTCCGTACCCGAACAAAGTCGAGATGAAGTAACAGAGAAACACTGCCGGGGGACAGTTGAGCCGGCCACTCGTCCAAGAAAGTGAATGATCTTTGAGGTTCGCCCGATCCGAACAAACAAGGAGTCACGCTCATACCCGAAGGAGGCATCGTCCAGCTTGACTATGGTGCAATGTGCCTCAACTCGATCGCTCAGCGTTCCGGGCCTCGAGACCTGCTAGAGTCCGTTCACAAATGTCATCCGGAGGTCCGCTTGCTTCCACCTGCATCAACAAGCCGAGGTGGTTGTAAAACTCGATCAGCGGCGCCGTGCTGCGGTCATAGGCCTGGAGCCGAACGCGAATCGATTCCGGCCGGTCGTCGTCGCGTTGAAAAAGCTTGCTACCACAACGATCGCACGCGCCCTCCACCTTAGGCGGCCGGTCGGTGAGATGGAACACTGTCCGGCATTGTTCGCAGGTGCGGCGTCCGCTGAGCCGTGCCACGATCTCAGTCGCTGACAGGTCGTAGCTCACGACAGCTGTGAGTGGAAGCCCTTCGTCCGCCATCAACTGTTTTAAGGACTCAGCCTGGGCGAGGGTGCGGGGAAATCCGTCGAGGAGAAAACCACCGCCGCATCGCAGGCAGCCGCTGCGTTCCTTGACCATGTCCCACACTGTGGTATCCGGCACAAGTTCACCACGACGCATGAATTCCGTAGCTGCCATCATGGCTGGGCTCAGGTCGCACTCGCTCTGGCGCCCGGCAGCGCGAAAAACGTCGCCCGTGGAAAGGTGGCAGGCGCCTAGTTTCTGGTGTAGCAGATCGGCCTGGGTGCCTTTGCCAACCCCCGGCGCCCCCAGCAGAATCAGTCGCCAGGTAGTTTTAGAACTCGCGGTTGCAATCTCGCATTCAGCAGAAGTTCCCATCAGCCATGCGGCATGATCGTCCTTATTTTGTGCAGTCATCGTCTTGTTCCAGTCATCGGTATTCGCGGGTTTAGTACCTGCGAAAGCAAGCTATTTTCTCGGGTCTCCCCTGTCAAGAAGTTCTTTCAGGGGTGATGACATTGGGGAAATCAGTCCATGAACTTCAGGAGTGGTGCACCCCCTCCCCCCCTCCCCCTGCTCGTAAAATCTTGAAAACATAGGGGGCGAAAGGCGAAAGTCGCCGCAAAATATTGAGCCGGTTGGACTTGTAGGTAAATATTGATAAGTAATGAGTTAGGTGCGAAATCGGAATGTTTCAGCCAGCGTTGGCGAAGGTGGAGGTGGAGGTGGCGATAGCAGGATTTGCGGCCTGGCAATGCAGATGAATTACCGGAGATTCCATCCTCTCCGAGATGGTGAAGAGCAGACATCTTTCCTCCAAATACAACAGGCCGACCACAATGAGCGGGCAGCTCAGTCGAACAGCACAACATGGACAGATTGGCACAAGCGCAGGATGAGCGCAAGTTACGAAAGGCCAATGGGGGTATGTACTTTAGTAACCTCGGAGGAGGCGGTACAGAGCGGATCGTGGTCAGGACGATCAGATAGAGTTCGATATGGCCTGTTCACGCCAGCACCCTTACTTTGAATTGAGGAATCGCACCAACTTGCTGACCATTCCGTCGTCAAAAGGATTTGGCGGGGTGAACCGGCAGAAAAAAGCCGGGGACATTTCCCCGGCGTATAAGGCGAAGCATAAGCCAATTACAGGTTGATCTTGCGGCGCAGAACACCAGCGAGGGCGAGCATTCCGGAGCCGAACATGATCATCGTGCCCGGCTCGGGAGTGATTACGAAGGTCTGGCCGTAGGTAGCTGTGTTTGGAAAGCCAAACGGCTGAATCGTGCTGGTCTTATTCCACGCGGGAATCGTGTCGAAGGTCTGAGCACCGAAGTGAGCAGTCCAGGCGGAGTCACCGAAATCAGCGAAGTCGTCCCACGGCGTCGAGTTGATCGCGGCGAAGTCGCTTCCGTTGTTGTAAAAATTGAAGCCTCCACCGCCATTGCCAGCGACGTGCTGGAGCAGGAGATCGCCCCAAAACACACTGCCATTGGAGCCCGCGTAGTCGGCTGGATAGGAGATGGTGAACAGAGCCACATAGTTGCCCACCGCAAGGTGGAGTGCCCCAGCATTGATCGTGATGGGGGAAAAGGTCCCAACCCCAGTTCCTGTAAAGGAGAAGGGGCCGCTGTTAAGGAATGGATTCCCGATCGCACCCTGAGTCGGGTGGCCCCCGAACAGATTTCCGTTCCAGGCGTAGATCTGGGCTTCGAATTGAACGGTTACACTCGGATCGCCCGAGAGGTAAAAGGTGAAGTCGTCCGCACTCATGTAAGCGCTAAACGCCAACAATAGAGCGCACACAATGACAAGACGTGGCGGTATCTTCATGTTGTCTCCTCCCGATGGTTCTTTGACTCTTAACGAGAGTGTCTCCACTTTACCTCCGGCGCTGGACCGTGGCGCATGAATAAACACAAACCGTTAGAGCGTTCCCAAAATGGAACAGAACGCGGGATTTGTGGGATTCTATCGGCGGATGCTGAGCCGCTTCGTGCATCGTTCGGTCAAGATTTGACTCGTTTGTGGCAGCCATCTTCTATTTACTTCTGTTTTTGCAGTATCTCGGCCACCCGCGTTCCAATATCGGTCAGCAAATGCTAGCTCAGAACTGAATGCGACTGTGTATATGCGGTCGGCAGTGCGGTCAAGAACCGTCACTGTAGAATCCCGGCGGAGCGGCCCCCGCGCTGTATCACATATGGGACTGTTGACTCCAAGATTATGTCCGCTGTAACCCGTAGCGACAACGTTTTCATTCAGTGATATCTCACCAGAGGATTGCGGATGCGCAAGACTCCTGCACATAATCCATCTTCCCATCTGTCGCTTTCGTTGATATCACTCAGCCCATTTTCTATCTCGTGCAAGATCGTGAGAACATCGCGCATTGCAGAGGGGCCCTAATGGAAAGCGGAAATACTTTGTACTCGTCCGATAGCGCTACCAATCTGCACCGAGCCGGTACTGACCAGGTGCACTACGGGCCTGTCTGGAACGCGAGGATGCAAGAGGAAACGGTCGGCACGGCTACGCAGCTCATGCGGGCACAATTGACGAAGGATTGTTAGCGAGTGAGAAATCGCCAACTCGTACGTAATCAGGTCGGGTGGCCCGGTTCCTCTTAGAATACGAGATGGATCACGACAACCATCTTGCTTTGAACGGAGAGAAGCGAACTAAACCCGTTGACCATCGATCAAGAACAAGGCACAGTGAATGAGCAGGAAATCTGGAGCATTCCCCCGGCTACCTTTCCAAGAACCAGAGAGCTAATCGAGAGTTCTTCTGAACACTCCCGCAAGCCCAGCGAGCGCCGAGCCGAACAGGAGAAAGCTGCCGGGTTCCGGTGTGTAAGTCGTCACCGCGAGAGTTGCGGACAAACCTTCTGTGCCGAAAGCATCCCCAATCATCAGGCCGTCCGCGAACCACCCGTTGTTCCACTATCCCTGGAACCATGCGACTGTCTCTGCATCCCCGGATGGGAAACTGAAAGCGACGCCAGATGTGAGCATAGCTGAGAGCTGCATGCCGCCAGGTGCATCTATGGTGAAGAATCCACCCATACCAAACTCGGCTTGGTAGGCTCCAAAAAAGACACCCCATGCAATTGCTGGATCCGAGGCGAACGCGGCACTCCAGCCCGGAGCGACTGGAGTGAAATTGGCCACGCCTTGTTCTGCAGAACCTTGACTGCCGGGATCGAAGGTGCAGACTGTCGAGAACATCGAGCAGTCCATGGTTATTGTTGTGGTTAACGAAGGAACAACGCTTGCAGGAGCCAATGGGGCGCAGCCCAGCAGCGCGGCGACGAAGGCAGTTACAGTAACCCAGCGTCTCACATTCCCTCCTCCACAGACGTGACGGTTTCTTGCTACAACAGTTAACAGTCACTAAGTCCAATGATCACTCTTGGGGCTGACGCTACCAGTCTAGATTCAACCAAGAATCGTGGCGCACGATTCAAGCAATAAATGTTCGAGAATTCCCAAAATGAAGCAATAGCGATCCCAGGGCACTATTCTTTCGTTGGCCGGGCGCTTCGATGTCCGTCGAACAATCGTAGTGGTTGTGAAATTGCTAAGGCGTCCGTAATCCGCGCTGAGCGCCGCCAGTCGGGCTAGCGTATGCAACGGCCTGTTATCCACAGTGGAATCGCTTCGGTCATTTCCGCGCTTCGTGCAATGTGCGGACGGCAAGGAGCACGGGGGTGTGATGATGTGCCGTATGCTCTCCGAACAGGGTTCCAGTCGCAACGACCTTCCTGCCCACCATTCGCTTGTTCTGCTGGTATTGCTCTGGACGGAGCACCAACTGAATCTCGTGAATGCCACTCTCCTTTGGGTTCAGATCAGGTTCGGCTTTGTCCTCATTGATGCATACTTTTTCTGTCAAATCGAGAAACCAGCTTGTCTCAGGTTTATCGCCCTTTTTGACGCTTTCGTAATTTGGCGGCCCCGGAAATGTCTTGCACACTAGAGAACCGCTGAGGGTCACCACAGCGGGTTCATACGACAAACAGCGAGACTGAGGCATGGTCTGGCCTATAGATGAGTTCGTCGAAATGAGCAAAGTTATCGCGATGACTGCGGCGGGGATGTATGCGATCCGCATGACCTGAATTGTAGCTGGCGAGAAATCGCCATGTCGTACTCTATTCGCAACAAGCGGCCTGACTCAGGCAGCGGCAGACTGCCAGGCATCGAAACCGACCCGATGAAGGGGCAGCTTCTCGCCCTCGCGCGCAGCGATTTCCGCGGCTTTTTTGTTATAATCACAAAGCCGCAACGCTGCGCGCCCTTAGCTCAGCTGGATAGAGCGTCTGGCTACGAACCAGAAGGCCGGGAGTTCGAATCTCTCAGGGCGCGCCATTTACTTCCTGTAAACATGGGCCCCTCGTCGAGTGCGGCTGGCGCGTGTCGGCGCTGAACCGCTCAATTCAATGTCATGATTGCGATACCATGATCCATGCGGCGCTGGCGTTGTGGAGCGCACAAAGGGATTACCAAACCTTGCCTTCTGAGCAAACCAACCATAGCGATTCAGCGTCGGCAATTCGGGCCGTGATTTTGGATTACGGCGATGTGATTTCACAGTCTCCCGATCCGGCGGCGATGGCTGCGATGGCAGCGACATTTGACTTACCGGAAGACCGATTCCGGCAGCTCTACGGCGCGCTGCGTCACGACTACGATCGTGGGGAGCTAAGCGCTCACCAGTACTGGACGAAGATCGCCAGCGCGGCGGGAGTCGAACTCAATGCGAGCCAACTTGAGGAATTGCGTCGGACTGACGTAGCCATGTGGAGCCGTTTGAATTCCTCGGTTTTGCGCTGGGTTGGGCAATTGCGGTCGACGGGCTTCAAAACGGCCGTGCTCTCGAATATGCACGACGATATGGTGCAGAAGGTCCGCAAAGACCCCATGTGGGCGGAGATGTTTGACTGCTTGACACTGTCGTCGGCGATTCATATCGCGAAACCCGACGCCGGAATCTTCCGGCACTGCCTGGAGTGCCTGAGGGTTGCTCCATGCGAAGCGCTGTTCGTGGACGACCGAGAGGTCAATGTGAAGGCCGCTCAGGCGCTGGGCATCAGGGGAATCGTGGCAGCGTCTCCTACTCAATTGCGGGTGCAACTGGACGCTATTGGATTCTCACCGCTGCCAGAATAGAAGCGCCCCACTTCCCTTTTGGTCTAGGTGTCGTCGTCGCGATCGAGTTCTTCCTGCAAGTCCGCCAGGGCCTTTCCACGTTCCGCACTCTGCAATCGCGCGTTAAATTCTTTCAAGGCCACCGACACCACATGATAGTGATGCAGATGGCTGTAATTCGGGTCGCGCGTCAAGTGTAGCCAGATGTCGTGCATCAGTTTGAGGTCCTGTGGACGGAAGCGCGGGGCATGCGGTCCAAGAATGTATTCCCACTTGCGTCCATCCGGAGCGACTACATCCATGCGCATGCGCGGCTTCGGTTCAGGCAGATGCTCCCAAGCGTCGCCCGTCAGTTTGCCTTGCTCTTCCGGCGTGAGCTTGTTGGAAAGGCCACAAACAATTTGCGACGAGACAAGCCGCTGGCCGGTGACCATGATGCTCTCAAAGACGTCGTTGGTTGGAGCCACCAGCAGCGAAACGTGCTTGCCTTCTTTTTCAGCGAGGTTGACGACTGCCGTGAACAACTCCTGCTCGTACTGCTCGAAAATATCCGCGGTGTCCATGCTTTCGTTGCTACTGAAGGAATGCTCGCGATGGATGACACGCGCCGTCATCACGACCACGTCCTGCTTCGTGGTGTCCGTCTTGAGTAGAACGTCGCGCAGGTAGGAAAGATTTTTTGGATCGCGGACGGCAACCAGGATGTTGCCGGGGCGAACCTCCATGTCCGCAGCAGTCAGTTCTTCGCTCGCACTGACCCGGAATTGCTCCAGTTCGTGGTGCCGGCCGCTGGCTGTCTTCTTGTTGAGACGTTCCGAGATCGTGAACACACCAAACAGGAATGCGCTGAACGCGACTCCCGAAATAGTCGCCAGCTGCTTGGTGAACAGATTGACCACGGCGGTGGCAAACAGCAGCAGTGAAATCAGTCCCAAGCCAACCGGAATTTCGATCTTGCCGATGTGAAAGTTCCCCGGAACCTTCCACTGACGGTTCTCCGGCTCGGTGAAGCGCAGCACCAAAACGGCCAATGACTTAAAGGCAAAGCTCCAAATGACACCAAACGCGTACAGAGACGCCAACAAGTAAACGTTGCCACGGCTGGCGACGATGGTGAATATCTGCAGCAACGCGATCAGGTTGATGATGCGGTAGCTGGTTCCAAAGCGGTGATGAGGCTTGCGGAACCAAGTCGGCATCACGCCATCTTCACTGATGCGATTGAGCACGCCGTTGGCGCCCACGATAGCGGTGTTCACGGCGCCGGACAGAATCAACGCGCCCACCAACACTACAAAGCCCTGGAAGAAAAGTCTGAGGGTGTAGGGGCCGACCACGTTCATGGCAAGTCCGCCGATCAAGTTCGCGAAATAGTCAGGTCGAACCTTGTCGGGGATGATCATGACGGCGAAGAACGACACCAACGATGTGAACAGAAGGCTGTAGATGAAGATGACCAGGCCGGTCCGTTCCAGATTTTTCAGCTTGGGGTGCTCGATCTCTCGATTCACCTGCGCCAGGGACTCCTCGCCGCTCATGGCCAGCACAGAGTGTCCGAAGCCTACGAGCAGTAGCACCCAGGTCAGGTTTGCCGCCCAACTGTGATACAGCCATCCCAGAGACTCGTGGTCCATGGTGATGTTCGCTTTGGACGGGAGCGGTGGCAAATGGGCCGGGTGAATGATTAAGGTGACAACGCACCAAACGATCAGCAGGACGACCATTACCGTCGTGATCTGCATGATGCGGAGCGCCTGGCTGCTCGATTCATGAATGCCCTGGGTGTTTTTCCACCAGAAGAACGCGGTTACCACCACGCCGAACGCAGCCGCGAAGTATCCCTCCTGGGCATCCGTCATATGGATGGGATGGTGATATCGGGCGGACAGATCAGCAACAAAGCCCGCTAGATATTGTCCTGCAGAAACCGCGCTGATCGGCCCGGTCAGCACATAATCGAACAGAAGTGCGGAGACTGAGAGCTTGGCCAATTGGCTGCCCATCGCTTCCTTGACGACCCGGTAGACGCCACCACGCACAAACATGCTGCTCGATTCGATGTAGATCGAGCGGACGGCATAGCTGAACAGCATGACCGCAAGAACGAACCAGGGCGCGCTCTTGCCTATCACTTTCTCGGCATCGCCGCCCACGTAATATGCCGACGAGGCCAGGTCAGACAGCACGATGGCCGCGGCGCGCCAGAAGGATATGAAGGTCAGCATCACCGTGGTCGCGACGAAGACCTTAATTGCGGGTTTTTGCAGATTCTGCATGAGTTGGTTAGATCAAGATGTGTGGAATCCAAAGTTTAGCAAGCGCGCCGCGAATCCAGAAGATCTTTATAAATTCCTTATAAATCCGGCGTCGCGAAAAGCGTCCTGAAGGGGGGAATTTGCATTCAGGCAAAGAAGCTCTGGAAGGCCTGTGTGACGACGGCGGCAAACGCCTTTCGCACTTCCCTGCTTCGAAAGACCATGCGAGGTCCCATCGATCTTGACGAGTTCGGTGTTAGCCGGTATCAGCTTGATTGCAGCCTCCAGTTCGTCAATGGTACCGAAGACATCCTTCGTGCCGCTGACGAACAGCGCAGGTGTTTGCAGTTCCAAAAAATGAGCGGTTCGCAATTGCGCTGGCTTTCCCGGTGGATGGAGAGGATAGGACAGCAGCACGAGACCCTCGACCAATCCCGGGTGCGAGGCCGACAAGAGGCTGGCTTGGCGGCCACCGTAGGAACTGCCGCCCAGAAACGCGCGCCCAGTGGACTTTTCTCTCATCAAGGTGATGGCACGGCGCAGTCCTTCCTGATCCTCCCTTGCATTCGCGGACGAGGGTGGGCCCTGCGGACGCCGCTGACGATAAGGAAGATCGCACCGTAAAACGCTGATTCCGGCGGAGACAAATTCTAGGGCCAACGCGACCAGCAGTGCCGCATTCGCGTTTCCGCCCGCACCACGGGTCAACACAAGGAAATCGCCGGAGGAGTCAGCGGCACGGTGCAGTATTCCCCGCACCGGAATCTCCCCCGGCGTTTCATCTACAAACGGTGTGACGGCGCGTTCGACCACCTCCGCCTACCGGTTCAACTTCCTGGCCTGGCACGCCTCGACAACCTTGCTGGGATCGATGGCCTCGGAGTCCAGTTGCATCTCCGCCACTTTGCCGTTCTTGTCGATGACGTAGTTCACGCGGCGCGCAGCCTTGTACTTGGGGTTGTACAAGCCATATTCCTTGGTGACGTCGCCACCCCAGTCGCTGAGTAGTGGAAACGTGACGCCAATTTTTTCCGCCCACGCTTTATTCGAGAAGGGAGAATCCATGCTTACACCCAGGACCTGGGTATCTGCAGCTTCCAGCTTGGCGAGATTTTGCTGGAAGGCCTGCATCTGCTTGGTTCAACCGCCGGTGAAAGCGAAGATGTAAAACGCCAGCGCAACGTTCTTCTTCCCCTTGAAGTCGTGCAATGAAACCTTGTTGCCGTTCTGATCGGTCATGGTGAAATCGGGGGCCACATCACCCACCTTGACCGCAGGTGGTGGCGTGTCAGCGGGTTTCTCAGCCGCGCGAATTGACGGCACCAACATGCCAGCAAGCGCGACCATGGTAATCCAACGATTCATGAACACTCTCCTCTCGGCGGATTCTTATCGCGACGCGGCACGTCGCGAAATGTTTCGTCATTGTCCCACGAACGGAGCCGTTCGGATGAAAGTGGAGAATATTGTTACTCACTGCCTAATGTTCAATTTTGTTCCAAAACGGGAACCGAGGCCCGATTGTGACGTGTGTAATTGCGCAATTCGCAGCGCGGGAATAAATTGAATGAGTGTTCATTCGGCGGTAGATTGCCGCTCGCGACAGTCGCGGCTCCGCACTCTCCCTGAACCGGGCCTGTCGCCATCGCGAACAAAAAACTAGGGTTATAGCAAAACAATCGTGGCGAAACGCGATCCTCATTCTTCGGAGCACGCTTCCGCAAGCACGAATAGCGGCGGTAGCCGGAGTGCCGACAAATATCAACGCATCCTCGACGCCGCAGTGGCGGTGTTTGCGGAAAAGGGGTTCTTCGTTTCGCGCGTCTCCGACATTGCGGACCGCGCCAATGTGGCCGATGGCACGGTTTATCTCTACTTCAAGAACAAAGATGAAATCCTGGCGGCAGCCATCAATACGGCCTTCGACGGATTCATGCGAACGGCGCGTACCGAACTAGAGCGATTACCGACTCCGTCGGATCGATTGCGGCGACTCGCCTATCTTCACCTTGAAGCGCTAGGTGCGAACCGCAACATGGCGGTGGTCTTCCAGATGGAATTGCGGCAAAGCTCGCGCTTTTTGTCTGAGTTTTCGCACCAACATCTGGTGGAGTATTTCAGTCTAGTGCGGCAAGCGATTTGCGATGGCAAGGCCAGTGGCGAATTTCGCAGTGACCTGCCGGAGAAGATCGCCGCCAACTGTTTTTTTGGAGCCATCGACGAGATGGTGACCTCGTGGGTGCTTAGCGCGAAAGATTATCCGCTGGCCCACGTAGCTGATCCGGTTTTGGACATCCTGCTGAGCGGGATGCGGGCTACCTCTAAGTAGCCAAGTGTGGTGTGAGATGAATATTCGGACTCTGAACGACGTGTTCTTTTCAGTCGTGAGTCGTGATGACGACCGCGTGATGCTCAACCGTATGGATGGCGTCTGGAACGCCATCACCGCCGACCAGTTGCATCGCTGGGTAACGGCAACCGCCCGCCAATTGCAGTCCTGGGGGATTGGCAAAGGCGACCGGGTGGTGATCCTTAGCGAGAATCGTCCCGAATGGGCGATCACTGACTTCGCCACGCTGCTGCTGGGGGGCATCGTTGTCCCGATATACGCAACTCTTATGGCGGAACAAATGCTCTATTTGTTCCAGCACTCGGAGGCGCGCATTGCATTCGTGTCGACGCTTAAGCAATACGAGAAAGTGGAGTCCATTCGAGTCCAGACGAAGCTCGAACGCATCGTCATCATGGACAAGGTCGAGGACCTGCCCGACGTCGCGCAGATGCAGTACATCTTCAGTGGCGCGACCGACCTCCAGGACGTTGGGATTGAGACCATTGCAAACTCAATTCAGCCCGACGATGTCGCGACATTGATCTACACCTCGGGAACGACCGGCACACCCAAGGGGGTCATCCTGACCCACGGCAACCTCGCGTCGAACCTGGGCATGACTGCGGATTTGGTCGATATGGGGCCGGAAGACGTAGCCGTATCATTTCTGCCGCTGTCTCATATCACAGCCCGCCATGTCGACTACCTGCTATTCCAGCGTGGGGTCACCATCGCATACTGCCCCAATTTCGACGACCTGCCGCAGGCACTGGCGGAAGTGCGCCCCACGCTCTTCGTAGCTGTGCCGCGAGTTTACGAAAAAATTCACAACAAGATACTGCAGACCACGCAGGGCACGAAGCTCAAAATCTTCAACTGGGCGCTTTCTGTCGGACAAAAGCACCGGGAGAAGGTCCTGAACGATATCATCCCCAAATCGCTGGCGTGGAAGTTGGCGAACCGGTTGGTCTTCGAGAAGGTACGAACAGGTGTAGGTGGCCGCGCCCGGCTTTTCCTGTCAGGCGGTGCGCCATTGGGACGTGAGCTGGCAGCCTGGTACGCAGACATTGGTATTCGTATTGACGAAGGCTATGGCCTGACCGAGACTTCGCCTGTGATTGCAGTGAATGTTTCGAGCCAGCATCGGATTGGAACTGTGGGCAAGATCCTATCTAACCTCGAAGTGCGGATTGCGACTGACGGAGAAGTGCTGGTGCGCGGGCCATCAGTATTCAAGGGCTATTGGAATATGCCCGAGGAAACCGCTGGAGCATTTGAAGACGAGTGGTTCAAGACAGGCGACATTGGCCACTTGGATGAGCACGGCTATTTGTCCATCACGGACCGCAAGAAGGACCTGATCAAGACCTCGGGCGGAAAATTCATCGCTCCACAACCGATTGAGAATTCGCTGAAGGCCAATCGCTTTGTCGGGGAAGCCGCGGTGGTGGGCGACAAACGGCGGTTTGCGTCGGTGCTAATTGTGCCGAACTTTCCGATCCTGGAAGAATGGGCCAAGGCGCACGGTGTCTCCGCGAAAGCCTCGCGGAAAGAACTCGTACGTTCGCCCCAGGTGCAGACCCTTTACAAAAACGTCGTGGACGAACTGAACGAAAACCTGGCGCAGTATGAGAGGCTCAAGAAGTTCCTGGTTCTGCCCGAGGAACTTAGCATTGCTGATGGAACGATGACGCCGAGCATGAAGCTGCGCCGGCGTCACCTCGAACAGCGTTACCACAAACAAATCGACGCCCTGTATGCCGAGGAGCATCCGCATGTCAAGGCCGAGCGTGCGGCGGAGCACGCCAAGAAGTAGCGTCGCTTAGTTCCCTTCGTGTGCTGCCAGCCCAATCACTCGATAGGCTCGACCGCAATTGTTGGCTCGTGATGCGACTCATCGGGCCTTTGTATCAGCACAGTGGCTGACAACACGATCACCATCCCTAGAACCTGAATCGGCGAAACAAATTCGCTCAGCAGAACTGCGGTTAACAGAATCGCCCAAACCGGTTCCAGGCAACTGGTAACGATGGCCCGCGTCGGATCAAGATGTTGCAGTCCCGTGAAGTAGAACGAGAACGGGACCAGCATCGATGTCATCGAAAATACTGCCATGAAGGTCCATTGGCCGACGCTGTAATGCTGGGCAACGATTTTCCAGGGCGGGTTCACCACCATCCAGAAAGCAGCGGCACCAAAAAGCGCGTATACCAACACAGTCCAGCGCTGGTAAGTTTGCAGCAGGTGCTGGGCATAAACGTTGTAGAACGCGAAGGAAATTGCGGCGAGTTCCGCCGCGATCACACCGATCGGGTTGAATCGCACTCCTGACAGGCCCAGCCACGGAAAGCTGCCCTGAGTGGCGATTTCTCCCACCGCGAACGCGCATCCGAACACCGCCAACACAACACCCAGGATGCGTTCGGCGGTGGGTCGCTGCAGTCCCCTCACCAACATGTAGAAGAGCACCCAGACAGGCGCAACGTATTGCAGCACGATCGCTGTCGCGACCGAGGTGCGGTCTATGGCGAGGTAGTAAAAGTAATTGGACGCTGCCAGTCCCGCAATGCCCAGCACAAAGAACTGGACGAGGTGTGTGCCGCGGACACGGAGCGCCGAGCGTCTTCTCATCAACAAAATCGGCCCAAGCACCAACAGAGAAATGGTGGTGCGACTCTGAGCGAGGATGAGAGGATCGATCTTGCCCAGGTGCTGGCCAGCGATGGCGACGCGCCCCGTGAATACCGCGCGGCCCATGGCGGCCGAGAGTCCCCAGAAAAACGTCGCCGCGGCAATGTACAGATAGCCGCGGACAGGATGTGGCCTACTGGCCGAGAGCTGTGATAAGCCGTTCAGGGTCGTAACCGATCAGGACTTGTTCTCCGATAACGACGGTCGGGGTCGATTGGCTGCAGTATTTTTGGGTTAGCTCCCGAACGACGTCAAATCCGGAATCAATGCTGCGCTCTTCGAACTCGACGCCTCGTTCGGCGAGGAATGTCTTCACCCAACTGCAGGGAGGACAATCCTGCTGCGTAAACACGATCACTTTGGACTGAGACACGCTACTCCGCCAGCGCCGATTCGCTGGGCAAGGTACGCAATACGCGGTCGACCGTATACGGAGCCCGCTTCGCTGGCTCATGGAAGTGCCGGACTTGCAATTCACCCAGCAGTCCAAGCGCGACCAACTGCACACCCGCTACGATCAGTACCGCACCAAACACCATCATCGGCCCGTGCTGGTCCATTACGTCCACGTGGCGGATGAACTTCTCAATGACCATCCAGAAGGCGATCAAAAGCCCGGTGATCGAACTGATCGCGCCGAAGCCACCGAAGAAATGCAACGGGCGTGACATGTACTTGAGCAGAAAACGAATGGTGATCAAGTCGAAAAACACACGGAACGTGCGGCCAATCCCGTAATGCGATTCGCCATGCTCGCGGCTGATATTGCGGATGGGAATCTCGCAGATCGTTGCGCCGTATGCCGACGCAAGTGCAGGGATAAACCGGTGCAGCTCGCCGTACAGCGGAACCTCCTGCAAGACTTCACGGCGATAGGCCTTGAAGGTGGTTCCGAAGTCATGAATATCAACACCGCTCAACTTGGCCATCAGCCAATTGGCAATCTTCGAAGGGATCCTGCGCATCACGAAATTGTCGATGCGCTCCTTTCGCCATCCGCTGACGATGTCGTAACCGGCGCGCAATTGTTCCAAGAACAACGGAATGTCATCGGGATCATGCTGCAGGTCGCCGTCCATGGCCAGGACATACTCGGCTTGGCAGTGGTCGAAACCCGCCGCCAGCGCCGAGGTCTGGCCAAAATTACGGCGCAATTTCACCACGACGACACGGCGGTCCACGGCTGCGATTTGTTGCAGCAGAGAGAAGGTGTGGTCCTTGCTGCCATCGTCAACAAACACCAACTCAAACGGCTCCTGAGTGGTCTCCATTACCGCTTTCAAGCGGTCATAGAGCTCGGTGACGTTCTGTTCCTCGTTGTGGAAAGGTACAACAATTGAGTACTTAAGCACGGTGAAATAATTATACCGTTTGTCCCTCCCACAATGGGACTTTTGGGCCAGACGGTTCCCTTCTAGTGACGACCCACATTTCGAGCCGGATCAGCCGAACAGGGCGGTGATGGCGATGATTTTATCAACCGTGGGCGTGGAAATTGCGGGTTTTTTCACCATGAAAGTGCGAAATGCCCGCGAGGCTCAATTGACGTAACGCATACGGCCGAAATGTGCGCGGAAAGACTACCTGGCGATGAATTTCAAGGTCCGGCGGAGGCCCTCGGCGAATTCTGCAACCGGGGTAATCAGACTGGCGACCATGTACCCTTCGCCCGGAAAGTTGAAGAAGTGACCGGGGTGAAGCAGGACTCCGCTCTCGCGCAGAAGTGCCACCGCAAATTCCTCATCAGGGCCAAGTACGGGGATGCGCAGCACCGCATACCATCCTCCCTCAACGGCCATGCGGCGACATAGAGTTTGCCCGGACAGTTGCGCATCGAGTTCACCGAGATTGGTGCGAACCCGATGCATGATCTGAGGCTGAATATTTTGTCGCTCCGCCAACATCGTCGGGACGGCCAATTGAATAGGAGCGTTCATAGAAAGGTAGGTATCGGCGATCACTGCGAGCCGGGCGAGCGCCTCCGCTTTGAGTATTTCGGGACCGGAAGTGGCAACCCACGCCACCTTCATCTGGGGAAGGCATGAGATTTTGGATAACCCGCTCAGGGTGAAGGTGAGCGCCTCGGTGTATGCCGAAAAAGTTTGCGGAACTCTGCGATCCAAGGAATAGTCAAGGAACACCTCATCCGCGATAATTGCCATTTCATTCACAGAACAGATTGCGTTCAATTCAGCAACTTCGTGGGGCTCCACGTACGAACCTGTGGGGTTGTTGGGATGTACAACGAGCACCGCCCGGCAGCGAGAACGCTCGCTGGTCGCTCTCGCTATTGCCTGCCTCAGCGACTCAAAGTCGATCTGCCAGCCGTGGTCGTACACCAACTCGTAGGGCACGAGCTTGACGTCGTTCAGATCGCCCAGAAAATCGAACAGCGGATAGCTGGGAGTCGGAACCAGCACCACGTCGCCCGGATCGCATAACAGCCGGAAGACGAACGAATAGGCCTCGCTGGTGCTCGTTGTCAGAATGAGGTCTTCGGTGGTGACCCTGCTTCCCTTCTCCTCGTAGTAGGCCGCAACCGCTTCTCGCGCGGAAATCAGTCCTTGCGCGATCGGCTGGTAAGTCAACACATCGCGTTGAGTAAGGGAGTGAAGCAGCTCGTCTTCGCGATAGCTGAGTCCGATGGTCGTGGGATTGGACGCAGTGAGATCGAGCAATTGCCTCCCGGCACGCCGGTGTTCTTCGAGAGCTTCCGTGTACCGATTGGTGGCGAGATTCCAAGCTGTGCGGCGGGAGAACATCAGTGGGAATTCCGTTCGGAGACGATTCGTCCGTATTCTGACGAACGGCCCACCCGGTCGAAGTAGTCGTAGGCAGCGCCGGCGATTTTGGCAATGGCATTATTCCCATCGCGCTCGTGCTTTAGATAGGCCGTCATCACCACAATCACGAATGGCCGCTGGGGCACGAACACGATGCCAACATCGTTGCGAACCCCGGCGAGTTCTCCCGGTTTGTTCGCGATGAGGACGCCCTCAGGAATGTAGCGAGGGATGTCACTTTCCTTGTGGGTGCTGAGGACCTTGAAGAAGTCTTCTGTTAGTTCCTTATTCAAGACCTTTCCCTCGTACAAGTCGGCGAACAGCGTCATCATGTCGCGCGGTGTAGACAGGTTTTCTCGACCGGCCTGCGCCGCTTTGATATCCATCATCCTGCGCTGCAACCGGGTATGAGAGAGTCCGAGAGACTCGAGCATGGCATTGACGTTCTCCATGCCCACTCGATCGATCAGGACATTGGTCGCACTGTTGTCGCTCACCGCAACCATGAAAGTCGCGAGGTCGCGGTTGGTGACCCGCGTCACGTCGGGCGTCAAGCCGTCCATGATGGAGCTATCTGCCACAAGATCGCTCGCTCTCACCATATATAGATCGGAAAGCCTCGCTTTGCCGGTGGCGCCGGCGCCGGATTGTTGCTGGCGATAGAGTTCAGCCAACACTGCCACCTTGATCGACGAAGCCTGTGTGAACACCGCGTCGGGATTCTGCAACAACGTACGTCCGTTGCTGAGATCCAGAATAGCTACTCCCAGCGTGCCATCGAGATCGCGATTGACTTGCTGGACCGTGGCCTCGAGTTTCTGCCAAAGCAATTCACTCTGCGCCGGATTGCCGGCAATGCGCACTCCCGACGGATTCTTACCGGGCGCCGCCGGTTCCTGTGCACCGGCAAACATGGAACACAGCAGCACGCCGCCAATGAGCGTAAACGACTTCGCCATAAGAGGCGGATTATACAGAACCATGCGGCGAGAATCGCTATGGCATGCGTCCTGAGTGTGGTTCGACGTTCGCATCAGCCAAGTAATTTCCGCAGAAGTTTCGGCAATCGCAAGCGATGCACCCATACAATGACGAGAAGGTTCCAACGGAGCGAAGATTTGCGTTATGGACGACACGAGAACGATCTCATCGAATGGCCAGAAACCAAAACTAAGCTCGAAAGTTGCGCTGCTGATAGGAGATGACCCGGAAGTCAAGACCGCGCTGGCAGCCATTCTCTCTCCGGAGGGATGGAATTTGGAACAAAGCAGCAACCTGAATGATGCCCTGGCCTTGGCCAAAGCGCGGCAGTTTGACCTCATCATCACCAGTCGCGAGACATCGGGTAAAGAGGATGTGGAATTCCTACGTCGAATTCGCAAAGTGAAGCCGCATACGCGGATGATCATTCTCACGGATGACAGCACGCCGGCAGACGTCATCGCTTCCATGCGGGAACATGCATTCGGTTACCTGTCGAAGGGTTTTACGGTCGAAACTCTGGCGGAGACAGTACGGACCGTAATGGAGACTCCCACGTGGGATGACGGCATTGAGGTCATGTCGGCTACGCCTAATTTGATTACGCTGGCAGTGTGCTGCCGCATGATTACCGCCGAGCGGCTGCTGCAGTTCCTGCGAGAAATCACCGATCTGCCTGACGAGGAACGCCAGGATGTTGGAATGGCTTTTCGGGAGATGCTGCTCAACGCGATGGAGCATGGCGGCCATTTCGATCCCGAGAAGTACGTCGAAATTTGCTACGTCCGGACTCGGCATATGGTGATGGCCCGTATCAAGGACCCGGGAGATGGATTCACCCTGGATGAAGTCCGTCACGCCGCGATCGGGAATCCGCCGGACGACCCGATCGCCCACGTAATCCGACGGAATGACGAGGGCATGCGTCCGGGCGGCTACGGTGTAATGCTGGCCAAGAACCTCGTCGATGAACTGGTTTACGGCGAAAAGGGCAACGAAGTCCTGCTGATCAAGTATTTGCCTGAACTGCCGGCAGCGAACCGGCAAGCGTAATTCTGCTTTGTATGCTTTGGATTTCATCGCTCAGAAATGCAGTCCCAGCAGCATGAAACTGTTTCCATCCTCGGAGAAATCGATGCTCTCAACGCAATTCAGGAAGTCGCGCTTACTGCTTGTAATCGTGCTTCTGATAACGCTCTGTGCCACTCTTCCGTTGCTCGCTGTCCCTCAGCAGGACACGGCCACGGCAGCCAGCCCGCAAGACAAGCCGTTTGTGGTTGAGTACTACTACAAGGTGAAGTGGAAACATGCGGACGAATTCATCACGCTCTTCCGCAAGAACCACTACCCGCTCTTGAAGAAACAGGTCGAAATAGGTCGCATGCTGAGCGTTTCAGCGGTCTCACCGCGCTATCACACGACGGAGGACGGGCGATGGGACTACCGGGTCACCATCGTCTTCAAGAACGCAACCGTCGCCAATGATGGCTTTGACGAGAAGGCGCTCATCAAACAGCTCTATCCTGACCAGGAGACGTACAAGAAGGAAGAGCAGCGGCGCTTCGAAATACTCGATGCGCACTGGGACCTGCCAATCAAAGACGTCGACCTGTACGCTCAGTAAACTGCATTGTGCACGCACACACTTACTGAGTTGCTACGTTGTATGTGTTCGCCAATGGCGTCACGCTGGCCGTTGCGCACAATTGAACAGTAACGGTGTTGGGGCTTGTGACTGCGGCACTGAGAATGATCAAGCCATTAGGAAGCGACCCGTCCGACGCACTCACGGACACCGGATGCCCCACGGTTGCGCCTGTAACAGTTGCAGTTCCTGTGGTGCAGTTCCCGGCCGTCAACGAACTGCCGCCGATGCCGCCAGTCGTCCCGGTAAGAGTAGGTGTCGTTCCCTGGGCAGTTTGCGGATTCAGCAGTTGCCAGTTTGTCCCGTCATAGAAAACTTGAGCGTATGCGGCGGTGGTTAAATCGTTTGGAGCCAAAGGCTGGTTGCCAAATTTCACGATCTGCTTGGCACCCAGTCCATTGACGTTCAAGGTCGGATTCGTGATCGTGTTGTTATTCAGAGGGCGAATGTAAAACATGGTGCCTGGGATCAGTCCAAAATCCATACCGTTCCGAAAGGTTGTTGTGAGCACGTTCGCGGTCCCCGTATCAAGCGTCTCCAGCCACGGCCCTATTTCACTGACTCCGTTTTGGTTATACCCCAGCCGATAGTAGCCAATTCCATCGGAGCAGTACAGATAAGCCACCCGGCGGGGTTGCGTCGGAGTTGTTACGCTGGCATCCACGCTCAAACCGTTCGGGTTGACAGAGAGAAAAGCGTTGGTACCAGAGTTGATTCCGGGGTCGGCCACATTGCCAATGGCGACACAACTTCCATTAGGCGGCGGCGGATTGGGCAATGTGAATGTGCGTGACAGCGTCCCAGTTAGGATTACAAAATTGCCGTAGCGAGTCGGAGTGGAAAAGTCGCTTGTCTGTACTGTGTAGTTGGCGGATTTTGTAACGATTGGCCAGGATAAACCGGAACTCACGCCCGTCAAGCCAGCACCGTTGCCCGCAAAGCTCCCGGTGAACGAATTTGTGGTATTGGTCAGGGTCACGGTACTGTTGTAAGTTCCGCTGAATTGAGGGCTGGCAAGCGTCCCCGCGACCTGAGTAAAGTTAACGGTTCCGCCGCCGGTTCCCAGTTTTCCCGTCGAATCCACGAAAACTGGGGTTCCTGAATTGGTAGAAGATCCCGCGATACCGGCAATGTAGGTCGCCGACTGGTTGGCTGGATCGCCGATGCGGATGGTACCGTTATCTCTCGCGACTCCCTGATTCGAGATATACACATCGTTGCTGGCCGCAGGTCCGGCGGAGATTCCAGCATTGAAACCCAGGAATGAGTTATTGCTTCCCGTGACTACGGGATGTCCTGCATTCGCGCCCACATAAGTATTTCCGCTGCCAACCGTGTTCAGTTGCCCGGCGGAAGCGCCGCCAAATGTGTTGTTGCTACCGGTCGTGTTCTGAGTCCCAGCGTTGTAACCAGAGAGTGTATTGCCTTGCCCTGACCCTGCAGTGTTGTTGATTCCAGCACCATTGCCCACAAACAGATTTTGGTCGGTCGCTCTACCGATGGCAAGAATGGTGACACCAGCAACTTGATAATTGGTGGCGCTGTTTACGGAATTTGCGTTTACCGTCCCGCCGATCGTCCCGTTACCATCAATGTTGAAGCTGGTGCCGACCTG
Organism: Terriglobales bacterium; assembly: GCA_036512955.1. GTDB lineage: Bacteria > Acidobacteriota > Terriglobia > Terriglobales > Acidobacteriaceae > DASRAA01. Next base: position 11,801 of record DATBZX010000142.1, on the reverse strand, counting down.
CGTGATCGTCCCGTTCTGGACGTAGCTTCCTGATCCGCTGGCCGGCGCAAAGGCGGCAGCGGAAAAGCCTCCCAAGGTCGCTGCATTCACACTGGTTAGTCCAACACCGTTCCCCGCGAAGGCTCCAGAGAACGCGTTGTTAATGTTTGACAAGGTGACCGCGCTACTGTAAGCGCCACTCAATTGCGCGTTCGTCAGCGTGCCGATCAATTGCTGGAAGCTGAGCCCGCTTCCTGCCGTTCCCAGCTTGCCGCTCGAGTCCACGAAGACTGGCACACCAGAGTTGGTGCTGGCTCCTGAAATGCCTGCCACGTACGTCGCGGTTTGGCTGACCGGATCACCAATACGGATGGTCCCATTGTCGCTCGATCCCCCCAGGTTAGAGACATAGACGTTGTTGCTTCCAGCGGGATTGGCATTCAGTCCAGAGTTGAAGCCCACGAATGTGTTTGAGCTTCCGGTATTATTGGAAAATCCTGAGTACGTGCCTACGAAGGTGTTGTTGTTTCCAGTTGTATTGGAGAGACCCGATCGCATCCCCAGAAAGGTCAGGAAACTTCCGGAAGTGTTGGAGCCGCCCGAGCCCGCACCCAGGAAGCTGTTGTTGCCACCCGAAGTGTTGGCGTAGCCCGAGTTGGTGCCCACAAAGCTGTTGAAGCTGCCGGTCGTATTGGAATAACCCGATTGCATGCCCAAAAACGTGAGGAGGCTTCCGGTGCTATTGGACAATCCTGAGTACGTTCCCAGAAAACTGTTGTAGTTTCCCGTGGTATTGGAGAGCCCCGACCGCATTCCCATGAAGGTGAGGTAGCTGCCGGACGTGTTAGAGCCGCCCGAGCCTGTACCTACGAAGCTGTTGAAATTGCCGGTAGTGTTGGCATATCCCGAGTTGGTGCCTACGAAGCTGTTGTAGCTGCCGGTCGTATTGGAAAACCCGGATTGCATTCCCAAAAACGTGAGGAGGCTTCCGGTGGTGTTGGAAAGGCCTGAGTTGGTGCCCATGAAGCTGTTGTAGTTGCCGGAGCTATTGCTGAGACCCGATAGCGCGCCGACAAACGTGAGGTCGGTTCCCGTGGTGTTGGATTGCCCTGCCGAAAGTCCGATAAACGTATTCTGCGATCCAGTATTGCTCTGTCCTGCCCCGGGACCAACGAACAGGCTGGATGTCCCGTTGATCCCCAACACCGGCGTGCCCGCTAGCGAAAATTGCGAGGCGGCATTCAGACTGGCAGCTGAACCGCTGCCGTCAATGTTGAAGTTGGCACCAACCTGTAGAGCTGTCCCATTGTTGATATACGGACCAGAACTTAATTGCGTGGTGCCTTGTTTGGTTCGAGCTGTGACCGTCGGCACCACCGAGCTTGTGACGGCAGCCTCAGCAGCATTACTCAAAACCACTTCGAGCTCCGGTTGGTGGCCAGTACTCTCCTTGCTGTCAAAGGAGAAGCCGCCGGCAGCGCTGGTCAGGGCCAACGCTACCCCATAATTGGGGATGGATCCGTTCAGCCAGCCCTGCGCCAGTGAGGTCACGTCGATCAAAATGAATTGGTTAAGACTCGACCCGGTGACCTGGGTCGAGTGCTCCCCGGTTGCAGAGACTCCCAATGGAGGTGCGTTGTTGAAGATCAGTCCTCTTTCGCTCCAGCCACCATTAACCTGATATACGTCAAACGAACCGGGAGTAACGACGGCATTCACGTAAAGCCTAAGCGTTGCCTTGGCCACAGTCGCATTTGCGGGCAATGTACCCAGATTGAGACGCATGTAGCTTGTGGTCCCCGCCTGCACCGGCAGCATGATGCTGTTTCCAAAATTCGCAGCTGGCTGCGCACTCGTCACATACGCGTCGGCGCTGGGCGGCGCCTGCGCCGGACAAGTAAGAGAAGCGGACACAATCAAAGCAAAAGCGACAAACAGGTTGCGCAACATACACATAGACACGAGCACCTTCATGGTTAGGAACCGAGGCTTTTTCGGGGAGTAGCTAAGATTGTCAGGATATTCGAATCCTGTGTCAATCGTCTATCAGGGGTATGTCAGCTAACTTGATTCCGCCCTGGCGCTGCAGGAGTGACCGATGATGGCCCGCTCCCGTACATCTGAAGGAGATACCGCCAGGAACCTGCAGCCCAACTCGCTCCTCACACGTCGTAATACATCATGAATTCGTAGGGATGGGGACGAAGGCGAAGAGCGTCCACCTCCTTCTCCCGCTTGTAATCGATGTACGTGTTGAGCATTTCCTCGGTAAAAACATCGCCCTTCATCAGGAATTGGCAGTCCCTTGAAAGTGCATCCAACGCGGCGTCGAGCGAACCTGGCATCGACGGCACCTTGGCCAACTCCTCAGGGCCAAGATCGTAGATGTCCTTGTCGAGCGGCGGACCGGGGTCGATTTTGTTTTCCACGCCATCGATGCCCGCCATCAGCATTGCGGCAAATGCAAGATACGGATTGCAACTGGGATCGGGCGGGCGGAACTCGGCGCGCTTCGCTTTGGGCGAGGCAGAATACATAGGAATCCGCACCGCTGCCGAACGGTTGCGGCGAGAGTACGCGAGGTTTACCGGAGCTTCGAATCCTGGCACGAGTCGCTTATAGGAATTAGTGGTGGGGGCAATAATCGCCGATAGCGCGGGGCCGTGCTTGATCAGTCCGCCGATGTACCACAGCGCCAACTGCGACAATCCAGCATACCCGTCACCGGCAAACAGCGGCTTGTCTTCGTTCCACAACGACTGGTGAGTATGCATGCCGCTGCCGTTATCCTGAAACAGGGGTTTGGGCATGAAGGTCACGGTCTTGCCAGCCTGATTCGCGACGTTCTTCACGATGTACTTGAAGAGCATCATGTTGTCGGCCGAGCGAATCAGCGAGTCGAAACGCAGATCAATCTCGGTCTGGCCTCCCGTGGCCACCTCGTGGTGGTGACACTCGACCTCGAGTCCGCAGCTCTGCATGGTGAGCGCCATCTCGGTCCGCAAGTCCTGGTAGTGGTCGGTCGGCGGTACCGGGAAATAGCCCTCCCTGTAGCGCGGCCGATAGCCGAGATTTCCCTCGGGGCGTCCCGAATTCCAGCGGCCCTCCTCAGCATCGATGAAGTAGTAGCCTTCGTGCTCGTTCTGGTCGAAGCGCACGTTGTCGAAGATAAAGAACTCGGCCTCAGCACCAAACTGGGCCGTGTCGGCAATCCCAGTTGAGGTGAGATAGATCTCGGCCTTCTTGGCGATGTAGCGCGGATCTCGGTCGTACCGTTGCTTGGTGACGGGATCAATCACGTCACACACCATAACCAGCGTGGGGACCTCGGTGAAAGGATCGAGCAGATATCGCGAAGGATCGGGGATGAGGAGCATGTCACTCTCGTGAATCGCCGCCCAGCCGCGAATTGAAGAGCCGTCCATGCCGAAGCCCTCTTCGAACGACACTTCGGTCAGTTGCCCGATGGGATAGGACACGTGATGCCAAAGTCCGGGCAGGTCGGTGAATCTCAGATCAAGCATCTGGACGTTATTATGCTTGGCGAATTCCAGTACCGCTTTCGGGTCAACCTTGGGCGCAGCCATGACGAACTCCTTACCAGGTCCTCCGACAGAATACGCTGCTGCCTAGGCCACAGGGCATACAATCATTTTATCGACCACATAATTTCGTATTATGGATATGAAGCTCACGTAACCGCTCATGGACTTCGATCAAATCGAAACTTTTTTGGAGGTCGCCAAGCTAAGCAGCTTCTCCCGTGCTGCGGAGCGGCGCTTCCGCACGCAACCGGCGATTTCGTCGCAGATCCGCTCGCTCGAGGAAGAAGTGGGCGCCAAGCTGCTGGATCGCAGCGGCGGGCGCGTGGCGGTCACGGCTGCGGGCAAGGTTTTCCAGAAGTATGCCGAGGAGACCATCGAGCAACGCCGGGTCATGCTGATAGCGCTGGCGGAAATGCACCGCGTGCCGCGGGGCGAGATCGTGGTTTCCGCCAACGAAGGCACCTGCCTGCACATCCTGCCGGAGGTGTTCGCTGAGTTCAAGCGCCAGTACCCCGACGTAGCGGTCAACGTAAAACGCTCGGAACATCAGAAGATCCTCGAGGCGCTCATTGAGAACTCGTGCGATTTCGGTGTGGTCTCCATGCCCATCAAGGACAAGCGCTACACGGTCGTGCCTATCCACCGCGATGAGCTCGTCGTGATCACGCCGGTCAAACATCCTTTGGCTGGCCGCCACGAAGTTTCGCTGGCCGATGTTGCGCAATACCGGTTGTTGCTGCCGAAGCTGGGCCGAACACGCGATACCCTCGAATCGCTGTTCCACGAACGCCGTCTGAAACCGATTATTTCTATGGAGCTTGATTCGAGTGAATTGACCAAGCGTTTTGTTGCTGCCGACGTGGGCATCAGTTTCATTTCGCGATCCAACGTCGCCGAGGAACTCAAGTCCAAAACGCTGGCTGCTCTCAAAATCGCGGATGCGGTATTGCAGCGGGATCTGGCTCTGGTATTTCGCAAGGACAAAGCCTTGAGCCGCGCTGCGCTTGCCTTCATCGAGATTGCGGTGAAGCTGAAGACCGGCGCTCCTGCAATTGGCAGTGCACGAACATCCTGACGTCCAGTCCCATTATGATTATCAGGTTAATTTTTCGACGACTATTCACACGCTGAGTGAAAGCGTGTGTTAGTTTTAGAAATTCGGCGAAGATTCAATCTCCGCCCCTGGAGGCGCTCAAATTGGGCAAAAACATGGTTCCGAAACGCATTTTCCTCACCAAGGGTGTGGGAAAGCACAAGGAACGACTCACTTCCTTTGAGTTGGCACTGCGAGATGCCGGCATCGCCGCACAGAACCTGGTTAGGGTTTCCTCGATCTTCCCCCCGCACTGCAAGTTAATACCGCGCAAGGAAGGTCTGAAGTACCTTTATCCCGGTGAGGTCACCTTCGCAGTGGTAGCAGAGAATTCGACTCGCGAACCGCACCGCCTGGTCGCATCAAGTATTGGACTGGCCATTCCGGCGGACCGCAGCACATTTGGATACCTGAGCGAGCACCACTCTTTTGGCGAGAAGGAAGACTTGGCCGGCGATTACGCCGAAGAACTCGCTGCAGAGATGCTGGCGACCACTCTCGATGTTGAATTCGACGCTGACAAATCCTGGGACGAAAAGAAGGAAGTCTATCGGCTATCCAACAAAATCGTTCGCACCATGAACACGACCCAGACCGCCGTGGGCGACAAGCGCGGATTGTGGACAACGGTAATTGCCGCTGCAATTCTCATCTTCGAGTAGTGCGGAGCTCCTGAAATCGAAAACGGCGCGATCATCTCGCGCCGTACATTCTGCTCCCAATAAACTCGCTAACTCTTGTAAGGATGCGGCTCTGGGCCCTTCTCCAGCGTTTCACGGTTCCAGATGAGGCCTTCGCGGCTGTACTGGGCCATCTCGTAGTCCTGGGTAAGCTCCAGCGCGTCAGTGGGGCAGGCATCTTCACAGAGTCCGCAAAACATGCAGCGGCTTAGGTCGTAGGTAAACTCCGTCAGTTCCTTGCGGCGAGTGACTGGATTGCGCTCGCTGCCCACAACAATCAAATGCTCGGGACAGGCGACGGCACACAGATCGCAGGCGATGCACAGGGACTCATTCGTGTCAGGGTTAACGCCGAGGCGGGGCGCGCCACGAAATCGCTCAGCAATCTGGGGACGCTCCAAGGGGTACTGCTCCGTTATCAGCTCCTTCGGAGCCTGGTTGCGGAACGTCACGCCGAGACCCTTGATCAGGTCCACCATCAGCATTTTGCGTACGAACTGCCTCATCCCCGCTCCTGGCTTGGCTGAAGTTTAGCATATCCAGAATCTTCTTAGCGCCCATGAGAGTACCCATTGACGCCGCACCGCCAGTCGCTCAGCGCCGAGTTCCCTTCCCCATCCTGCAGGCGACAACGGCATTCCCGCTGGCTTAGAATCGCATCACGCATGCAAATCGTATTTAGGATCGTACTGGCCCTGACTCTCAGTGGCTTGGTGGTGGCACAGGAGGCCGCCGCGCCGCAGACTAGGGACCAGAACGCGGAGCCCGCCGTGGCAACGCCGAGCCCCGATCAGCCTCAACAGGCGGCGTCTGATCCTGCCAAAACAGCCAACACTGTTGTGCCTCCGCCTCCGACTCCGCAAGCGATTGTCGAAGCTAAGAAGCAATTCAAGGCGGGGTTAAAACTGAAGTCTTCGGGACAAACGGAAGCGGCATTCGGGAAGTTTGAACAAGCATCGCAATTGGACCCGCGTAGCGTGGAGTACCTGACAGCCCGAGAGTTTGCGCGTCAGCAACTGGTGATGGAGGCCCTCGATCGCGGCAACAAAGCGATGCAGGCTAACAATGAAATCGCAGCCAACGCTGAATTCCGGCACGCCCTCGAATACGATCCCACGAATGAATTCGCGCACCAACGGCTCAAAGACTCGGCATGGGAAAGTAGCGTTGCGCCGGGCCGCACTCTCCAAGTGGTCCAGAAGTCAGTCGAGGTTTCTCTCTCTCCGAGTACTGAACTCAAAGATTTTCAGTTTCGCGGAGACGCTCGAACGCTTATCACGCAAGTCGCCAAAGCCTATGGCATTACCGCAACCATTGACGACTCGGTGCAGGCTCGGCGCGTCCACTTCGACATCGAAAAGGTAAACTTCGCTACCGCCATGGAAGGTGTGACTAGGGTTACCAAGACCTTCTGGATCCCGCTCTCCGGATCGCAGATGTATGTCGTCGCAGATACCGTTGAGAACCGTCGCAATTTCGAGCGGCTGGCCATTCGGACCTTTTACCTTAGCGATGCGATGTCTCCGCAGGAACTAGCGGACATGGTGAATGCGTTGCGGGTCATCCTCGACATCAAGTTTGTTTTGCAGGATAGCCAGCAATCCACGATCACCGTCCGCGCGCCATTGCCGATCGTCGAAGCCGCCAGCAAACTCATCGAGAGTCTCGCCGGTGGGCGTCCCGAGGTTACCTTGGATGTGCGGGTTTACCAGATCAGCTCGAGCCTGGCTCGGCAACTTGGGACCCAATGGCCTACGCAGTTCACCATGTTCAATATCAGTCCGGGTTTGATTGCCTCACTCGGAGCGGGCGCATCGGACCTGATCAACCAACTCATCGCGTCCGGCGGAATCAACCAGGCCAACTCCCAGGCCATTCAGGCCTTGCTCGCACAGCTGCAGCAAAAGACCCAGAACCCTCTTCTTTCGACCCCTTTTGCAACCTTTGGCGGAGGACTCACTCTAACTGGTGTTTCGGCCACCCCGCCGATCGCCGTCAACTTAAACGTTAACGAGTCTGACGTTCACAACCTGGAGCACGTTACTTTGATCGCGTCACAAAACACCCCGGCCGTGCTCAAGATCGGAGAGCGCTATCCCATCGTGAATGCGACCTTCGCACCCATATACAACAGCAGCGCTATTTCCAAGGTGGTGGGGAACCAGTCCTACATCGCCCCTTTCCCATCGTTCAATTTCGAGGACCTCGGATTGAACATGAAGGCCACACCGATCATCCACTCCAACACGGATGTGAGCTTGAAGATCGAATTGAATATCCGCACGCTAGGCGGCCAGAGCGTCAATGGAATTCCGATCATTCTGAACCGCGAGTACACCGGAAGTATCACGCTGAAAAATGAGGAATCTGGCGTGGTGGCGGGCCTGATCTCCAAGGCTGACTCACGCAGTCTGTCGGGCTATCCGTTCCTGAGCCGCGTCCCGGTCGCCACTTATGCAGCTGGCGTGCACGATAAGAATGTGAATGACGACGAACTTTTGATCGTGATGACGCCCCACATCGTGCGCATGGCCTCGAGCGCGGGATTTGCCGTTCAGTTGCCGGTGGGACACTGAGAGTTCAGACGGCAGTGAAATGCCGGAGCACTCGGCTCCGGCCTGAGTGATTGAACGCGGAAGACTTTTACTTCGCCGCGCCGGTGAGGTTGTAGTCCACCATTGCCTTCACAACATCATACGGTGTGTTATTGCCAAATCCAACAACTTTGCGACCGTTGATGAAGAACGTTGGAGTACTGGTTACGCCCAGCTTCGTGCCCAAGGTCACCGACTCGCGCACCCGCTTCTCTGTCTCCGGCTTAGCAACACAGGCAGCAACCGCGACAGGATCTGCCCCTGCGTCCTTCGCATAGCCTTTCAGCATGGTCTCGGCGGTGTCCGGCGTGATCTCCCCCTGGTGTTCGTACACTGTGCTGATGAACTTCCAAATGGCGTCGTTGTTCTCTCTCCCGACACAGTCGAGGTATTTCGCGCCCAGGAACGACCATTTGTGGATCGATTCCAACGGATAGTTCTGGAAGATCAGTTTGGCTTTTGGCTCAGCGTCAAGCAGTTTGGTTATGTTGGGTTGGGCGGCTTTGCATGCCGGACACTCCAAATCCCCGAACTCGACAATCGTAACTGCAGCGTCCGCTGGTCCATGGACTGGGCCACTCGCCGCCTTCAGCTCTGCCCGCGCCGCGGCAAAGGGATCCGTACCGAACGGAACGATGTCTCCGGTCAAAGCAAATTTCTGGTCAGGCGTCACGAAAAGCCGGAAGATCTGTTGGCCCTGCGGAGTGTTGAAGACCGCCGTGACCTCGGCAAATCCAAGGGCTTCGGCGGGCTTGATCTCCGCCACCTTCCAGGTCAAATCCTGGTTCCAGCCAAACATATTCTTCAGGAAGGAATCTACGGTCGCTTCGCTGGGGAGCGCTGTCGCGGAGCTGGCAGCCGCCGCTGCGCCGACAGAAGCTGGCTTTGTCTGGGCAACTCCTGAGGCCATAGCGAACTCAAATACAAAAATGATAAGTACCGTATTAATAGAGATATTCCAGCGATTGTTCATTTCTTCCTTTCATAGTCAAAACTCTGTTTCTTGAGGCTGAAGGTTCAGATTTCCAACTTGGCAGCAATCGGGTAGCGGCGGCCGAATCCGAATGCCTTGGGCGAAATTTTCAATCCGGGAGCCGCTTGCTGGCGCTTGTATTCGCTGCGGTCGACCATCCCCGCGACCTTGCGCACTAACTCCGGATCAATGCCCTGTTGGGCCGCGATCGTTTCCGGTGATTGATTGTCCTCGACGTAAGCTTCCAGAATTGTATCGAGAACATCGTACGGCGGCAGCGAGTCGCTGTCTTTTTGGTCGGGACGCAACTCCGCCGAAGGCGGCTTCTCGAGTGTGGACTCTGGAATCACTGGGTCGCACGAGTTGACGTAGCGCGCCAATCGATAGACCAGGGTCTTGGGGACGTCGGAAATCACGGCGAGCCCACCGCACATGTCTCCGTAAAGCGTGCAATACCCTACCCCGATTTCCGACTTATTGCCAGTGGTCAGGACGAGAGCGCCAAACTTGTTCGACATTGCCATCAGGAGCGATCCCCGGATGCGCGCTTGCACATTCTCCTCCGTCACGTCTGGCGGCAGATTGGCAAAGACCGGCTTCAACGAACTCAGGTATGTCTTGAAGATGTCCCCGATTGGAACCAGCTCAAATCGTATGCCTAGATTCGAGGCGAGCGCGGCAGCGTCATCGATACTGCCCTGCGACGAGTACGGCCCCGGCAAACCGACTCCGATTACATTCTCCTTGCCCAACGCATCCACGGCGATCGCGGCGGTTAGCGCCGAGTCGATGCCGCCGCTGAGCCCCAGTACGACTTTTCGGAAACCACACTTGCGCACGTAATCGCGCGTGCCAAGTACCAGGGCCGCATACGCGCTCGACTCAACGCCTTCATCGCGATCATGCAGGTCGCCTGTGAGAGTCTCTGAATCGAAGCAAATCATGTCTTCTTCGAACGATTTGGCCTGTGCGATGATGTGGCCGTCGGGACCGAGCGCAATACTCGAGCCGTCGAAGACCAGACTGTCATCGCCGCCGACCTGATTGACCATGGCAACGGGAACGCGGTAGTTCTTCGCGATAGCCGATAACATGTCCCGCCGAAGTTCACGCTTGCGCAGGTAGAAGGGAGAAGCCGAAATATTCAGCAGAATCTTGCCACCGGCTCCGATCAAGTCCTCCACCGGATCGACGCCATATAGGCGGCGATCCCAGAAGTTTTTGTCATTCCATGCGTCCTCGCAGATGGTAAGCGCAACGGGAGTTCCTCCGACGGGTATTAGAAACTGCTTTTCCGCAGGAGCGAAATTGCGCACCTCGTCGAAAACATCGTAGGTTGGCAAAAGGCGCTTGGATTGTATGGCCGCAACTTCTCCGTCGCGAAGAAGCGCGGCGGAATTTAAGACGGCCTTGCCAGTCACCGATTTGGCCGGCGTGACCAATCCGCAGATCACAGAGATTCCGTGGGTTCTGGAGGCAATCTCCTCGGCAGCCTTGCGGTTGCGTTCGATGAACCAGGGGCGCTCGACCAAATCACGCGGCGGATAGCCGCAGACGCTTAGTTCAGGGAACAAAACCAGTTCGATACCAGCGCTCTTCGCCCGGAGCGCATAGTCGATGATCTTTGCAGAATTGCCGCTGAAGTCGCCAACGGTAGGGTTGATTTGGGCGAGTGCGATCCTCACTCTAGCAGTGTAACGGCGCAGCCGCAGCCGCGCCAAATGTGGACGGTCAATCTTGTCACGGCTCCGGCCTCACGGCGCAGGCAGAGCGTGTGGAGTCGTTGGTGGTGGGGTCATGGTCGGACCGCCCGTAGGTACGATGGGAGGCGTACCAGTGCTGGGATTCGTACCGTCGGGTGGAGTATTCTGGTCCTGAGGACGCGATGTCCGGTGATCGGACGTTGCTGTCGGATATTCGACTTCCTCGCCTGGCCTCCGCAACGTCGGAGCGTTCTGCGGCTTCGGAGCAGGTTTTTGCTCAGCCAGCTCGCTGTCTTTGGATGGCAGGTCAACTTCCTTTTCCGTCCGCACAATTTTTTGGCCGTCCACGGTCATGATTTCTAAGCGCGCAACCTCATTGCCCTTGAATCGCACGAACTCCACTTGTTCGGGAGGAGAACCGTAAATCCACTCTTCGTAATCCTGTCCTTTCTCATCCTTGTCACGTATTTTGCGCGGAGCACGCCCCTTGGCAAAGGTCACCATCTCCTTGTCCATGCCGACCAGGACTTTATGGTCCTTGATGGCCTCCTTGACTTTCGGCGGCAGCGTCTTCTCGAAGGCCTCTGCAGTCGTTAACGCTTTGAAGTCGATGACCGGCCCAAGCATATCGCGTACTTGATCGCCCGTGAGTTCCGGTATGTACTTGTCGAATTCCAGCGTGACCGTCGTACCATGGGCGTCCAGACTCTGTGGACTCGGGCCTCCGGGTACCTGGGTCATACCGCCACCGGCGCCAACCTGAATGTGCTGATACCACTTCTCGTGCTTCTTCGACCCGCCATTTAGTTCGACGATGATCAGGTTCTCCTTGATCTGAACATTGGTGATGACGCAACGATCTCCCGGTTTTGCAGCGGGACCAAAATCCGCGACTTCCTGTGCGATCTTGGCCTCGCTGGGACTCACGACCCCATTCTTGATCTTGATTCCCTTGTCGCCCTGAGGAAGAACGATGCGCGCAAACACCCGCTCCGATTGCAGACTGCGTATCACTAAGAGCCTGGTCGGGCCCGTCATCTTGTCCGTCTGGTTGGGAGCGGCAGGTTTTGCGGACTGAGCGAATAATGGGTACCCGCTGGACGCGCAGACCAACCCAACCAGCAGGAGCGCTGCAACTGCAAACAGCGGATGGCGATGGCGAATCATCAGGGACCCCGTCTTGCCCAAATTATAAGCCCAACGGGGAGCGGAAATGCCACTAGTTTGTGACATC
>DATBZX010000141.1:0-4518 GCA_036512955.1 Terriglobales bacterium | reverse complement strand
CCATCAACCGCGCGTATGCGTATTTGATGGGGCAGAAGGTCAAAATGGGGATCGGCCAACAGGTCGATACCACGGATTTCCATGTGGAAGCGATCGATCTTCTCAGCAATCATGTCCCTTGCGAAGCCGGAATTGCCTTGGTCGTCGCCATCTACTCGGCATTGAAGCGACTGCCAGTACAAGCTGGACTTGTCATTCTCGGCGACCTGAGCATTCAGGGGAACATCAAGCCGATGCGTTCCCTGGCCGAGCCATTGCAGGTTGCGATGGACAACGGCGCACGGAAGGCTCTAATCCCTCTGGAAAACAAGCGGAACTTTCTGGAGGTTTCCGGGGACATCGTGGAGCGAGTCGATCCGGTGTTCTTCTCCGATCCGATGACCGCGGCAATGAAGGCGTTGGGCATGACGTAAACCGAAGTTCTTGCCCAAATTCTTGTGATTGTGGGCAAGCGAAACGCACGATTTCAGCTGCCACAGTATCAAGGTCTTAGCGGCCCAGATTCGCTGGGGTGATTGGGCAAGCCGTAGAATGCCGATCTGACCAGGGGCTCTTGTCTGCATAGAGCGGACCAAGCGGATTACTTCCGCGTCGCCTGTGCACGACCGGTTGTGCGACGTGTTGTAGTACTCTGCTGGGCGAGGGGGACTGTGAGATTGGCAGGGCTCATCACTACCTTCGGATGACCACGCCACCACAACTCGATCCGGCGGCGACTCGCAACCTGGATTCACATCGACGACAGGTCATCCTGGAATCCGCATTTGTTGTTTTGTTGATAGCGGCAGCGTTCGTATTGCGCCTCTGGTCGCTATCGAAGGTGCACTTCTGGGACGAGACCGTTTACCTCCAGAACGCCGAAGTCATTTGCTGCCTCAAAGCCAACTATTCCGAACTGGGTAGCCGGCCTCCATTGCTCTCGCTCATCTTTGCTGCGGTATTTCTGCTGTGGCACCACGTGTATGCCGCTAGCATTGTCACCGCCATGCTGAACGCACTCGGCCCGGCGTTGCTGTATGTCAGCGGGCGCATGATTGCAGGACGAACCCCCGCTGCCATCGCGTCGCTTTTACTTGCCTTGTCGCCGTTCTTCGTTGGCATTTTTCCAGCCGGGTTCGTGAGCGACGACACCGGCAACAGCCTGCTCTCCGATAGCCCTGCCCTCACCCTCATCCTGCTCTCGTTCTGGCTTCTTCTCAGAGCCCTTCGCAAGCAGACCAACTTTCGATTTGCATGTGCCGGGTTCGTCCTCGCGCTGGCCGTGCTGATGCGCTTTCCGTCGCTGTCGAGTGTCGGCTTGCTTTCGCTTCTAGTTTTTGCCGCAGATCGTTGGTCGAGGGCTGCCTTGGCCTGCGGTGCCGGATTTGCCGTCGGCATTGGGCCGTACTTGTGCTGGTCACGTTTACGCTACGGCGGATTTTTCAGAACCTTCCGCAGCGGCTGGGAGCACTTCCAAGGTCCCGGAGAATCGCCCTTCTTCTACTTGAAGAATTTTGGCCACATTTTTTCCTGGATAACGTTCGGCGGGATGGTGCTCTGGATCGGCTGCTGGGTTTGGGAGAATTGGAAGCCGAAAAATGGAGTTGATCGGGTCGGTCCAGTCGAGCGTACAGTAGAAAAGCCCTCACGCAGTCTTGAAGCCTTCCTGTGGATGTGGGCAGCGGCTCTGCTTCTCTTCTTCAGTGCGTTGCACCATAAAGAGCCGCGTTACGTCATGCCCCTGGCGCCGCCGTTGTACCTGCTGGCCGGGATCGGACTCAGTGTGCCACTGAGGTGGCGCCAAACCGCCGCTCGATCCGCTGGGACCGTCCTCCTCGTTGTGGCGCTCACGTGCACCTTTCTTCCCGTGCGCCAGCGCTTCGAGTCGCCCTTTATTAGTGACGAAGTTTCAGACGAAATGCAGGTCTCGGACTTCTTGAACCACAACGTCCCGCCGGCCACCGTGCTGTACTCGAATTTTAACTATCCGGTGTTCGCCTACTACACGAATCTACGGGTCTATCGTCTACCGGGTAGCGGTTCCGCTTTGTATGACGCGCTCAACCGTCTGCCGGACAACGGGATTCTGATCGCCTACAGAGAGACCGACGTCGTTGCAGATCCACGCCTGGAATGGCTCGACTCAAACCCGCACTTTCGGCGATTTCGGGATTTCCCCTCGCTTGTGCTGTACGAGTACCGCGCCAGTGCTTCGAGATGAGCACCTCCGCAGTAAACTTCGGCGCGCGGCGGAGCGTTCCTCTCAGCTTTCATGACGGTAGGACTCTGGATTGGCGTAGATAAAATGTTGACTCCATTCAGAGAAACAGTAAAAATCTGAACTTGACTGCCTTATATCCTCCGCCAATCTTCTGACACTGTTCGTCTTCGATAGTCCAAGCGTCCGATCGCCTGCAAGAGGCACATCGTCTGACACTATGAAATGCTACCTGGCGCCGATTGCCGCGGACTGGTCAAAACTGCTCGGCAGGAAAAACAATTCCAAAACTGTCAGCTCCGTTCCCAATTGACCAGTAATGCTCTTGGACTCGTGGCATCGTGCAAGTATGCATAAGAACCAGCCAAGACAAGAATCCAACCAAGCGCTGCTCGCGCGGGTCAAAAAGGAAATGGATGAGCCGCGCATGGCCGAATCCACGCGAGAAGAGTATGACGTCAACCACACCACGCTGAAGGAGCTGAAAAAGCTGTCGTAATCCGTGGTAAAGAGTGCCGGGGCCGTCCGCGCGCAACGGGATGCTCCCGAGGGAGGAAAAAGATGGCAAAGCTAACCAAGCCAGCTCGTGATCGGATATCCGCAACCAAGTTCGCTTTTCCCAAGCAACGCAAGGAGCTGCTGGAAAATGCCTGACACGTACGCAACGCGGTTGCGCGCTTCAATCAGGTGAAAGGCGTTGCGGAAGCGGAACGTCGTGCGGCGTGGAAGTGGCAGTCTGCCGCCAAGCGATACGGAGTGGAACTTGAAGAGTCCGACTAGAGCGAACAAGCCACGATGCACGCCCGCCATGCCAGCGGGAGCGGGACTGTTCGACAGCGGACCTGTAGTCGCCGGAGAGTTGCGACTTGCGGCGGATCGTTCTCGTTTGTGGGCGGCTACGGGTAGGAACTCTGCTAGTCGCCTCGACGTACGTAGCGGCACTCTGCCACAGCTGGACTGCCGCGCTCTGGACAGATTGATGCTTTGATCCCCTGGATTTGAAAGCGGCGAGTTGGAACGCGCCGCTCCATATCAGGTCGCGCACTTTCTTGGAAGAGGGAACTGCCAGGGGCGGCCGCGCCTTGATGTCCGCCAGTTGCTTCTGAACTGTCGAGGGAAAATCCGGTTCAAAGCCATGCTCCAGGCTGATCTGACGAGCCATTACCTGGAGGTCAATGTGT
Source organism: Terriglobales bacterium (assembly GCA_036512955.1). GTDB lineage: Bacteria > Acidobacteriota > Terriglobia > Terriglobales > Acidobacteriaceae > DASRAA01. The sequence continues at coordinate 1,140 of DATBZX010000141.1, read as the reverse complement.
GCCTGTTGAGAGTCGTTCATGAAATCCCCGTCAGAAGCATCAAGTGCAAAAGAAAAGGCTAACACTTCGCACCAGATACCGCTGGATTGGGCGAGCCAACGCCAGACGCAGCGCACGTATTCAACTGCTGAGCTGAGAGCTGTTCCCGTCGCGCCCGGCTAAGTTCCCAAATCAGGTTGGGACAGCCTGCTGTCCTCTCTGGGAGCTTTATCACGCGATGGCATGTGGAGATTACGCCAGGAAATCTATTCGACCGAAATCTTCCGCAACAGTTTGAAGTTGCTGAGAATCTTGCCTGTGCCGAGCACCACGCTGCACAACGGGTCGTCGGCGATGTATACCGGCAGCCCGGCTTCTTCCCGGACTCGCTTGTCCAGATTTTTCAGTAAGGCACCGCCTCCGGCGAGAACGATGCCGCGGTTGCTGATATCGGCGGAAAGCCCCGGCGGGTTGCGCTCCAGCGCCACCCGAATACCGCTCACAATGGTAGAGACACACTCGCTCAACGCCTCGCGGATCTCGCTGTCATCCACGGTGATCGCCTTGGGCATGCCCTCGATGAGGCAGATGATGAATAACACCTTGATTCTCAATTGTTACTTCTTTAAAAGTTCGCTCTCAAAACGACTTTCAACTTCTTTCCGACTCAAGGGATTATTCGCCTCGCTCAATAGGATCGAATAGACGACCTCATTACGGGCAATCTGCGTGGTCATAAACACGCCGCCACCCACAAGCTCCAGGTAGGTAAATTGCACCAGTCTTCCGTCTGAAAGCTCCTTAGTCCATTCATCTTTCATGGGCATTAATCCTACGACAGTCCACCGTTTTGCACCAATTCTCCAGCGGCCGTGACACGTCATCGGCCCACACGGAACCGGCACGGTAAGCGAAGGTACGGCGGCGTCATTCATGTCCGTATTCTTGAAATGACTTGAGCTTGAGGGCGCGCGAGGGGTGACGCAGCTTACGCAGGGCCTTGGCTTCGATCTGGCGAATGCGCTCGCGGGTCACGGCGAAGCACTGACCCACTTCCTCCAGCGTGTGCTCCGAACCGTCCTCCAGACCGAAGCGCATCTTGATGACCTTCTCCTCACGCAGGGTCAGGGTGCGCAGTACGTTCGCGGTCTGCTCCTTGAG